>NZ_PNCV01000022.1:0-92100 GCF_005886925.1 Pseudoalteromonas sp. S3260 | reverse complement strand
CACTATCATGATGTCAGGGCCGTCATCTCTGCCAAAGTCTTCAATAATGGCTTTGGTGTAGGCTTTTTCATCCATCTTATCAACATTGGCTTTCCACCAGTTTTGCACAATGTCTTTGCTTTCTTGATCAACTACATCATGCCCCTCCCGCGTGTCAGGAGCCGACATTGCAACAACTGATGTCACGGTGCCAATTTTATCTAAAGCCTCTTTATAACGTATTGCAGAGGCTTTAGAGTCACAGGCTAATTGACCTTTTAAACCTTGATGCTTAAAGTTTTGAAAATGGTCGGCAATATCATAGGCAATTAACATAATGCGATCGGCAGTTTGATAAATCTGACCTTTTTGCGAAAACTTTCTTTTTAAATCGGTTTTTTGTTTGTCGCTCAGCTTACTGGTACTGCGTTCAAACCACGCATCAATGGCTTTGTCGTTAACGTTTAGCTCTGGTATACGCTCTTCATACAAAAGTGGGGTTACGGTTTTATCTTCAACCGCTTGTTGCATCGTGTAAGAGTGAATGATCTTACCGAACTTGTTTTCGGTCTTATCGTCTTTTAATAGCGGCGTACCTGTAAAGGCGATAAAAGCCGCTTTAGGTAGGGTTTGCTGCATACGGATATTATTTTCACCGTTTTGGCTGCGGTGACCTTCATCCACTAATACAATAATATTAGGGCTATCGTTGTAACAGTCTTTGTGTTTTATGGCAGAGCCAAACTTATTAATGATCGAGAAAATAACCCGTTCGTTACCTTGACCAATTTGCTCGGCCAAACGCTTACCTGTGGTCGCCATCGCATCTTTTTTATCGCGGTCGGTCAGTACACCACCAGAAGCAAACGTACGGCTTAGCTGGTCTTCTAAATCAACGCGGTCAGTCACAATAATTACGCGGCACTGCGCTAGCTCTTCAAGCCAAATAAGCGCTTTGGATAAAAACACCATAGTAAACGACTTACCACTGCCCGTAGTATGCCAAATAACACCGCCTTGACGTGCGCCAGCGCCGCGAGCGGAAGAAGAGTCATCAAATGTATTAATTCGCTCAATAAGTGCTTTTATACCAAACACCTGCTGGTATCGAGCTACAATCTTGCCAGCTTTTTTATCAAATAAGGTAAACAGGCGGGTCATATCTAATAAGCGTTCAGGGCGTAATAAACTTACAATCAGCCTATCTTGGTCGGTTACCGTCAGCTCACCTGCGGCAATAAGCGACTGGTAATCTGTTTTATCTTTTGCAGGGCGATGATTAAACAGTGCATTTAATTGCTCATCACGCAATGTATGGTTTTTAAGCCTGACAAACTCAGCTTCCGGTATATGCTCTTCTTTCCACTTTGCCCAAAACTTCTCAGGGGTGCCGCACGTTGCATACAAGCCCTCATGCCCGTTTATGGCCAATAATAACTGGCTGTAGGCATATAAATGCGGTATTTCATCTTGCTTTTGGTTACGAATATGCTGAGAGATTGCTGCAAAGTTGGTCGATTTACCTTCTTTGTTTGAATCGGGGCGTTTTGCCTCAATCACCACTAATGGCAAACCATTTACAAAACACACAATGTCAGGTCTACGGTTGCCCGTACCCTCGGCATTTTGTACTACTAACTCTTCGGTACAATGAAACGCATTTTTATCAATATTATGCCAATCAATCAGCCTAATAGTGGGGGATGCTTTTTTACCATCAATAAATTCAGTCACACTCACGCCATACATTAGCGCATCATAAATTTTCTCGTTAGCGGCTTTTAGCCCCAAGTTCATAGCAGGGTTCAGCTCATGCATTACCTTATCAATGGCCGCTTCTGAGAGCGTATGCTGCTTACCTGCAAACGAAAACGTCTGTTTGGCTAAAAAGGCACGCATCACAGGTAACAACACCACCTGATGGGTACTTTTTTTGTTACCTGCTAACGTGTTCCCGCGAAGAGCTTCACACTCACTCGGTGGAATAAACGTATAGCCTAAGTTAATCAGCAACGTTAGCGCAGGAATTTTTGCGCTAAACTCTTCTTGAAATTTAACACTGCTTTTAACCTTATTTGGCATGGTCATCCTTGTTCCTTTGTTGTTGCTGTAAGCGTTGTTGTAATTGTTCTAATGCTTGCAGTTCGCGCTCATCTTCGCGTGTTGCTTCTTCTAATTTACGATGGTTGTCAAACTGCTCATAGCGCTGTTTTGCTATTTCTTCCATATGTGTACGGCTCACTTTGCCTGCATTGGCCAGTAAAGCTTGTTCGTTAAACGTTATAAAGTTGTCTACATACTGTCGCCAGTTCTCAAGCGTTAAACGCTGTTTGTTTTTTGCTCTTAACTCGGCAAATTCTAAAAACATATTAACTAATCGGTTAAGCTTATCTAGCTCATCGGCTTGCAGGTAATTTTTAGCTATTACCACATCGGCTTTACGCACACGATTGCCCGAAAAATTGGTCAGGTTCATATTTGGCAGATCAGGGTTTGCTCGCTCTATCACTAACTCTGCGGCCGTAAACCCGGTGGCGGCGTAAAATAGTTTATTTTGCACCTCAGCAAACAATAAACCGGTGTCTTTTTCATTGGCACGATAATCGTCAGATAAAGCAAATAAATCACGCACTTTCTGATAAAAGCGCTTTTCTGACGAACGTATGTCGCGAATACGTTTAAGCAACTCATCAAAATAATCCCATTTGGGGTCTTTAAGTCGCTCATCATCCATCGCAAACCCTTTGCTTAAATACTCGCTTAAGGTGCGAGTTGCCCATTGCCTAAATTGCGTGCCTCGGGTTGAGCGAACACGGTAACCTACAGCAATAATCATTGGCAGTGCATACAGCTGGGTAAGGTACTCTTTACCATCTGCCGCAGTTGTAAACTTAGAGTTGACAACTGCGGCCTCAGACAGCTCATTCTCTGTTAATACGCTTTTTACGTGCTTGCTAATATTTTGCTTACTGGTTTGATATAGCTGCGCTATTTCAAGTTGTGTAAGCCACACATTACCATCCAGCGTGCGTAGCACAAACTGCGACTGCCCATCATCAGTGGTGTAAAGAATGAGTTCATCTGTCATAGGTCTATATACTCCTTTTTATAGCTAGTTCACGCTAACTAGCTGCCTACCTGCAATTATCGGGCTGTGTTAATTTGTCTCAGCAATGCGAATACCCGCAGGGTCGCCCGTAGGCAAAAAGATTTGAATAGTGCGAGGTCGCTTTTGCGTGATCACGCGACCTCCTTATCATCCACTTTTACTCTGCGCTTGCCTGTTAATAGTTGCTGCATCAGCGCTTTTTTCTCTTGTTTTAGGTCTGCGAGTTGTTGTTCTAATAACTCGATTTCTTGGTCTGCATTAACTAATACAGAGGCAATTTTTTGTTGCTCTTCATCACTTGGTCTAAAAACTGGACAATCCAACACCTCATCTTTGCGAAGATTTGTTTGTTTTACACCATCGTCAAATTGTAAGTAATAGCTATTTCTGTTTAAGGTGTAATATAAAAAGATTGAGTTGATTGATTTTGGACGAAATCTAGCAACACGCTGATTTACAGTGAATTTTTCAGAAGTATCCACGTACAAACATTTTGCAATAGCCTTTCCATTTGGCACATCACTCATGACCATTAAAACATCTCCCACATTAGCTAAGCAAAAGGCGGAGTCAGTAGTTTTTTTCACGAGTCCATCAGATGAAATATATTTAGAATTTACGACTAAGTATTTGCCATCTTCAACAATATGCTTTTCGTGACCTTTACCGTTATTAAATTCAACGACATCAGCCAACTTAACTTCTTCCCACTCTCCCTCAAACGGTTTACCTGAATCATCAAGTAGGCGCTTTCTTTGGGTATGAGCGCCCGTGAGCAGTTGTTGCATTAGGGCTTTTTTCTGCTGTTTGCTGTTGTCGATTAGGCGCTCAGTGGTGCTAATCGCTTTATCCCACGTAGATAGGATTTTGGCGATTTTGCGTTGTTCTGGGAGTGGTGGAAGTGATATATCCAATCTAGCAACATTCTTATGTCCAACGTGAGGTTGTCCTGCCGGATTGAATAGCCTTTTAAGCATTCGCTCACGAGCGTCACTGTTTAGATATACCCAAAGGAACCCTTTGTCTAACTTATTAAGTTTTGAGCTTTTAACTGCTATTTTAAATGCATTGTTACACAATACACCTTCCTTCGCCTGATAAACGCTACCCGATGTGTTTCCAGTATTAACCATTACAATATCACCACTGAGTAATAGCTTATTTGGATATACATCCTTCACATAAACGGGAAACTTGTCTGTGAATAAATCTCTAATATAGATATATCTGACATATCCATCTTGCGGCTGTTTGATAGTATCTTTATCAGCTATTTGTACACCTTGTGTAAAGTCACATAAATTCCCTAAGCGGGTTTGTTCAAATTCACCCATGATTTTCCTCCCGACTTTTCATTCCATTAGGCACCATAACCCAGCTCCTTTAAATAGCCTTCCATTTCCGCTTCCAGTGTTTTTAACTCGCTTTGTAACTGGACACGCTCTGTGCGTACTGCCACTAAATCAATTTCAGCTTCTTCTTCAAAGGTATCAACGTAACGAGGGATGTTTAGGTTAAAGTCGTTCTCTTTGATCTCATCAAAACTGGCTAGGTAGGCGTATTTATCAACGCTTTCACGAGCCTTGTAGGTGTCGATAACTTTTTGAATGTTGTCTGCCGTTAACTGGTTTTGGTTTTTGCCTGACTTAAACTCACGACTGGCATCAATAAACAATACGTTTTCATCCGTTTTTTGCTTTTTAAATATTAAAATCGCGGCTGGAATGCCTGTACCAAAAAACAGCTTTTCTGGTAGGCCGATTACGGTATCAAGCAAGTTTTCTTCAATCAGCTGCTTACGAATTTTACCTTCGCTTGATGCTCTAAATAACACCCCATGTGGCACAACCACGGCCATTCTTCCTGTTTCTGGTTTAAGGGTTTCTATCATGTGGCTGATAAACGCATAATCACCTTTAGTTTTAGGTGGTACACCACGGCGAAAACGCCCGTAAGGGTCGCTACTTGCATCATCATGACCCCACTTATCGAGGCTGAACGGCGGGTTGGCTGTTACTACATCAAAGTGCAATAAGCCGTTGCCGTCTTTATCAAGTAACAGTGGGTTACGAATGGTGTCGCCCCATTCAATACGGTGGTTGTCTTCACCGTGAAGGAACATATTCATTTTGGCGAGCGCCCAAGTTGAACCAATCGCTTCTTGCCCAAATAATGCGTATTTTTTAGAGCCAGCGTTTTTGCGCACCATAGCGCCACATTTTAAAAGCAGCGAGCCACTGCCTGTACATGGGTCGCAGATTTGGTCGCCTTCAACGGGCTCTAAAACGGTGGCTAAAAGGGTTGAGACCTCAGGCGGGGTATAGTATTCACCAGCGGTAGCGCCACTGCCTGCGGCAAAGTGTTTAATAAGGTATTCATAGGCGTTACCGATAATATCTAAACTGCCTACACGCTCTGTGCTTAGGTTTAAGATGTCTTTACCAAAGTCTTCTAACAAGTGACGAAGTAAGTCGTTCTTTTGTTTTTCTTGGCCTAAGCGGTCGGTGTTAAAGCTGATGTCTTGGAATACGTTTTTAAGCTTACTGCCGTTGGCTTCTTCAATAGCATGTAAGGCTTTATCGATTCGCTCACCATTGCCTGCTTCATAACGCTTTTCGTATAAATCCCAAAAACTTGCGCCTTCTGGAAGTACAAAACGCTGCTTAGACATCATGGCGTGGATTAAATCTGGATTGTCACCATATTGAGCAACCAGTTTATTGTATTCGTCTTTGTATACATCAGAGATGTATTTTAAAAACAACATGGTGAGGATGAAGTCTTTATAGGTGTCGGCACTGATCACACCACGGAAGGTGTCGCAGGCGTTCCACACCGCTTTATTAATATCGTCCTGATTGATTTGGTTGGTTTTGGTCATATTCTTTAGTCCTTGTTATTAATTTTTAAATCTGTTTTGTTTTAGGCTCTCTTTCAAACGCATGAGCTTTCAAGTGCGTGAATAGCAATGGCTTCTAGTTGTTGCTGTCTATTTTCAATCAGCTTTTGTAATACTTTTTGCTCTCTCACACCGCAACGGTGCATTGCAGCGAGTTGTTTTTGCTTTTGTAACTTAAGTACCTTAATAGGCACGTTCTCCAGCACTTGCCTGCGAATACTTAGGTACATTGAACCTTCAGCAGTCGCTTTAAAATAGCGCTGTGCAGGTTGCTGGTTAAGCTGCCAACATAAGAAATCGGGCACGATGACATCTTTAAACTCAGGCTTTAAACGTACCACAAAAAAATGTGGTGAGCAGACTGTGCGCTCTAATACCTGTTCTACTAATACGCTGTAATGTTTTGCCCCTTTAGCGACAAATAACACATCGCCATTTTGTAACCAGTCGGGTTGTTTCTTCGTATTTAATACGGTTTCAACCATAGTGTATTGATTGATCTCACCTGTTGGCTCGGTATCCCTTACCTGAACAACATTTACGTCACCATTGTCGTATTGCTTCACCGTGCCACGAAAAGGGTGGCCTAAGCGGATATCGGCAATATCACTAAGGCGCAGCTCTTCAGTAGCTTGGCGCATTTTTGCATTCATGAACGTTAAACCTTGGTTGTGTTCAGCAAACCGATTTGCTCAAAAAGTAAATAAACACCAATGAGATATGACCAACTGGCGTTACAAAATCGGAATTAATTTAATGAAAATTATTGTGGCTGACATTGTTGGCTAGGTCAATTTATTTTTGCAGTAATCAAATACTGCAATTTGTTGTTGACACCTTAAATGCTCATGCGTATATTTTGCAGTATTGTAATGGAGCATTTAATTTGAGTAGCAATTATCCCAAAGTTGTAAAACAAACTGTAAATTTAGGCAGCCTGCCTTACGTATCGACCGTTGATGAAAAAGGTCAACGCACTATCGCTTTTCATGAAGATCACATTGTTGAGCGTTTCCCTAGAGTGTTATCACTGGTTCGAATTCAGGATGCTCTCGAAATCAATTTATTCTTAGAGCACCGATATAAAGGGCTTTTCATGCCGCCTAAACGTGGCGGTAAAAAGAACCCTCTTGGTGGCGTATCGCTTATTACTGTGCAGTCATTAGCAAATTCGATGAGTTTGTTTTTGCAATGGGTTGAGAAGAATAACGTGGACTGGCATGAGGTTTATGCCGTAAGTGACAGTGATAAAGCGAAATATTGGCTTCCTGTGTACCGCTATCGTAAGCACCTTATAGAGCAAGTGATTGCAAAGGATATTGACCGAGATACGGCAAACCTATACATCAACCATGTTAGGCAGTTTTACGAATGGGCAAGAAAGCAACGCAGAATTGATAAAGTGCCATTCAAATATAAAACCAAGGTCATTAAGAAAAAGCGCAAGGATGGCGGTTTAGACTTGCTATTTACTGACTACGGTAGCGAGGAAAAAGGCTTTACTATTACCACGACTGATTTGCTGATCCCTAAAAAGTATAAGCAAAAGAAATCAGGCGATGCAGGTTTATCACCATACAGCCAAGATGAATTGAAACTGCTTTATGCCAGCAAGGAACTGAAAAAGCAAGGAGCTAAATTGCGAGTGGATTTAGCGGTGCAATGCGGCCTGCGTGCGGAGGAAATTGCTACTTTTAGCGCTAGTCATGTTACTGATTCTGCCTTGGATAATAAAGCGATTTATTACGTAAATATTATTGGCAAGTACGACAAAGAGCGCACGATAATGGTGTCAAAAGGGTTGATGACATCACTTTGGCAATATCGTAACGGCAAAGAACACCAAAGTAGATTAGCTAAGTGGCAGCTTGAACATGGTAATTGTGATGATGCTCCTCTGTTTCTTAATCGCTCTGGTAATTTCATGTCTCGTAAATCTATAGGTAATGTGATCTCAAAAGTGCGTAAGGAATTAGCGCCATTCGGGAAAACACTAAAACGTGATTTTCATGATTTACGTTCAACTTTTGCAACAAACCTTGCTGGCTTTCTGATCCATAAGGATCTGCCCATTGGCTTTGTGCAATACAAGTTAATGCAGTTGATGGGCCATGCGGATTTTTCAACGACTCAGAAGTACATCAATTTCGCTCGTTCACTGACATTTGATAAGCAAATGGCGAGTTGGGTAGATAAATTGTTTGGTGAGTTTGTTGTTCCACTGCAAGAAGATGCATTTCTTGCTGAGCAACCAGGAGATGCCGATGCTTGATACCGTAATCGACTTATCATCGTTAGAAGAACAGTTAAGCAGTTATTTAACTGATGAAAACAGCAAGCGGATTAAATTGCATATTAGCTTTGTAAAACGGCTGTTGCTGCGTCATTCAGTGTTGCGAAACCATTGCCAGAGTTTAATACAAGATGTTCACTCACTATTTCGTGATGATTATTGGCTTAAGTTAGAGATATTGGCACAAAGTATACCACACGAAGATGACTTGATGTTCAGGCTCTGTTTATTTCACTTTGCAAGTGCAATTACCAAGGCAAACTCAAGACCTAGCAGCGTTTTTGTATTTGATACAAACATTGATTTATTGCATTGGTATCGCAAGAGTTTCCGTTTGGGTAAAGAGCTTAACGATGCCATAAGTGCATGGGGTGAGCAGTCAATGCTTGCAAGAAGTACCTCTCTCTCTTACGCACAAATGGCTCAAAAATGTTTACAGTTACTATGTGAAGCAACGCCTTCTATTGCTGAGCAACTGTGTGAACAGGGTTTGCTTTGGTTTAACTCACCCACGCACTTTAGACAAATCTTTAACGAATACCCAATTAAAGATAAGCACTGCTTACTTCAGTCAGCATTATTCTCGGTGCTTGGCGTATATCACCCCGGTAATTTTAAAGTTGTTAGAATCACCATTAATGATAAATCCATAGAGGTTGCTGATTTAAACGATATTGAGCCTGTGTTAGTTGAGCAGCTACAAGCGCTTGCTAACTCAGATAAGTTTAAAGGTGAGCTAGAACACAGTGTTTCTGCAATGACACACCGCTTCACTGCTACTGTGAATAGTATTCGTATAATCGCTATAAAAAACAAAAAAGACCTAATTGGTGTCGGTTTAGATGGCTTTAGGCAAGATAAATTTTCTTTGCTTAAAAAAGCAAAAAATTTACTAAGTAAAAGACAGTTCAATGAGTTACTGCTATTGCTAAAACAGCACCTTGGGCATGATATTTATCGTCATGATTACATTGAATATTTGCTGCCTTTTTATTTTGAAAAAGAAAGAGTACATAGGCATGTCAACTGCTCTGAGTTGGCAAACCAGTGTCCAGAAATTATGAGAGAGTTATTAGAAATTCATCGTTCTGAAACCAAACTTTTGCCAGAGAAGAATTATGGAATGATTACTTTGCATAGTCGTTTCATAATACTGAAGCGATTATTGATAAAGTTTGTTTTACCTGACTTTTCTGAGCACCTTAAGAAATATGGCTTTAAGTGTCTCAGCTTAGATAAAAACCGTATACAAAAAAGTGTGTTTCAACGTATTCAATCAGATGTTAAAAGCAAAATCATAAGCATAAGAATGGGCACGTCTTATTTTGAAACAATAAGATGGGTAATGGGAATTACAGGACAGTCTGTAGTTGAAGCTTACAAACTGTCGTTTAAGCGCTATCAACGTCACGCCAGAAGAATGAAAATTGAAGATTTATACAGTGACGATGAATTAAAAGAACTGATCTTTTATATTGAAAAAGGGATTAAGGAAACGGATAACGTTAAACAATTACTCGCATTATATTTTGCACGCATCCAAGTTAAAAGCTGCTGGAATACGTCGCCGATGGCAGATATTGAACTGAGTGATATTAATGATGTTTCTCTACCTACGGCAAAAAAAAGTATTGCAGTATTAATTCAAAAGCCAAGAAAAGGATATGACACCGACACTTATCCATTAGATGGACGAACTGTAAATAGTGTTATGCGTGACATTGTATATGTACGAGACACGTTAACTCATAGTTATCGGCATCTTGGTGATCATCATACACAGCAATACCTTTTTATTTCCAAAGAGAAAGCTAACGTAAACCGTGTTCTAGCCGCCAATATAGTTGTTTACATTAAAATTATTTTAAATCGACTAGGCTGCACTGTCGATTACGATTCAATGAGAATTCGTAAAAATGGTGCAAATCATCTCTACCGTGAAGTTGCTAAGCAAATGCGAGCATACGAATCGGCAAAACTTCATACCTTCGATACGTTCATCAAGCACTACCAACGAGTGAGCGAAGAAAAAACACAACAAACTCTGCACACAGCAGTAGATGTCATGCAGCGTTATTTTACAGGTCGAGAAATTGACCCGGAAATTAAGGTGTTAATGGTTGATGACGGTAGCACTCAAAAAACGCCAACTGGTGAGTGTGCATCACAAGGTAACGATGCAGAGGCATCACAATACGGTAAAGAACATCGGCATCTATCAGGCAGTAAGGACAATGGATGGTGTAGTGACTTTTTGGCTTGTGTGTGGTGCAAGCACTTTAGAACAGTAGCAGACCCAGACCATGTTTGGCAGTTGCTTAGTTATCGTGATTATGTGTTGGTAGATATGAAGGCCAGTATTTCTGATATTGAAAATAATGAATTTCAGCAGGAAGCGATTACGGCATTGCATCAGCGAGTTGATGATATATTAGAGCAAGTAGCAATTAAAAATCCGATGGCAGTGACCAAGGGAAAAGAGTTGATGGCGGAAAGAGGAATGCATCCGTTTTGGGCATTTGCAGTTACATCAGTTAAGACAGTGGGAGATATTTTATGACGGGAATTTCAACTGCTGTAGATGTCTGCTTAAAGATTGATGGGCTTATCAGCATCAATCCTTATAATTCAATGATTGATGCCGAACTCACAACGTTAGTGCTTTGGCAATATATACGATCTAATAAAAAACAGATCACATTATTTGGGGATGATTCTTGGCACTCGCAAGGCAACAATTTATCCGTAACTTTTTACGGTGTTGGGCCCAAGTATAAATATCAACTTAAAGCCCTAACACTTGGTATGTATACGCAAGGTTCAGGACAAGGCATGGAGCCGCTTGCGTGGTCAACGATTCGTAGAAATATTGCTAACCTAAAACGCCTTGCGAAATGGCTTGAACGTTACGGCATCGAGAGCTTTGATAGCTTAGACCAACTGCCAGAATTGCGTTTGCGTAATATTATATTGGACTTGGTTCAAGCATCTGGCGTAAAGAAACATCCATCTTATGCGGAGTCACTTCGAGCGGCAATCTATTGGTTGAAGCTTTATTCAGTAGTTAAAAGTGAGCCGTTTTTCGATTTAATGAATGAATATTTTTTGCCATTTACCTTATTAAAGAGAGAGCGCAGAAATAAACATTCAGTCATTCCGATTCAAATAATGAAGCAAGTTCTCAAGGCTAGTGAACAGCACGTTAATGCTGCTGAGAAGGTCATTGATGATTGGCATACTTTGCAAACAAAACTAAATGATGCCGTTGAATTCGCACCGAAAAAACATCTTAAAAACTCGACATATGTTGACGGATTAAATGAGAAAGAAGCTGCTGAATTAGACGAACATTATGGGCTGATTAAAAATCTTCGCAAATATACGTTTGTACTTGTGATTAGTTATACAGGTATGCGCTATAGCGAAGCAATGGCACTGAGTGATGATTCAGCTATTGAGCGAAACGGTAAATACTTTATTAAGACCTTGTTGTCTAAAACAACAGATGAAACTCAAAGCTTAGAATGGGTAACGAATGAAGTCACTTATCGAGCGGTAAAACTACTCACAAGAGTTTGCTCTGTTTACCGTGAACGTGCAGCCTTGCTACTTAAGCATCACAGCGATTTATTGCCACTAAAGCGTAAGTTGAATTTAGAGTTTGGTTTAAGTAATCGAACTTTGTTTGGTGTGTCACCCCATAAAAAATCCTGCGAGTTTTCATTAAATACTAAGTCTACTAAAAATGGCTTTAACAACATAAACAAGATGTTTGCGATCAGAGTTACTGAACACGATATTGCCGAGCTTGAGCGCATGGGGTGTAATTACCAATCGGTTAGCTCAAACCATAAAAAGTTTAAGAAGTCCTATAAAGAAGGCGATTTATTTAATTTTACGGCCCATCAATTTAGACATACCTTTGCGTGGTTTATTGTTGCAAATCGTTTGGGCGATTTAGACGATATTAAGTATCAGTACAAACATTTAGAGAACATGATGTCATTGGTTTACAGTCAACGGGGATATGAGTCTATGGAGGAGCTAATTGGACTAACCGAAAGCTTCTCTGAGTTTATGATATCGCAAGCAATGGAAGATATGGTGAGCGCAGCACAAGACGGCAAGCTTGCAGGAAAAGGCGGACAAAACTTTATCGCCAAATTGACTGAAATACTGGCTGAAGACCTGACCACCGGAAGCACCCCTCACTTTAAAAATATGGAAGAGTTGATCACGTTTGCTGCTAAACATACCAACAACTTTAGAGGCGTGTCGCATGGGTACTGTACTAAGGGATCGGAATGTAAAGTTCGTAATGCAGCAGATCCAAGCCACTGTGTATGGTGCGATAGCTACATTGCAACACCTCGACATCTACCACACTGGCTGGTTGTTAAAAAGCGATGTGAATCGCAATTAGCTGCATTTGAAAAATTTCCGTCAGAGATAAAGCTGCGATTAAAAGCCTTTAGTACGGCATTAAAAGACAACCTTGAAGCCGCCAATATCATCATTGACCAGTTAACGATAAAAGTGAAGGAAGCCTAATATGAGCGAATCAGTTGAGATCACAATGGCAGACAAAATTGATGCGGCTTTGTCTGAAATGATAGCCAATAACGAAAAAATTAATGTTAGCCAAGTAGCGAAACGATTAGGAATTTCAAACTCGGCAATTTACAAGTTTAACCCTGAGAAAATCCCGGATATTCAGACTGCACAAAAGCAGCAAAAAAATAAAGCAGAGGCTATTGCTGTTGGTACTGAAAATGAGCAGCTTAAGAAAGAAGTTGAATCATTAAAAAAATCGAACCTTGATTATAAAGCGCTAGCTGAGGATTTGAGAACGCAAAATCAGTCATTGTGGGAGCACATTCAGCAGGTTTATAACATGTACGATGAGGTATTGGCTGAGCGTAATGGCTTTGCAGAAAGGCTAAAACACGGACCCTAAATTTACATAATTAAATTAACAACCAATGAGGTATTTACTATGAGTAAAAACACAAAGAAGACATCCCAAAGTGTGGCATCTAAGGCTGCTAAAACATTAACCGACCCTAATGCTTCTAAGACTGCCAAAAAATTAGCTGGTTCTGCTCTGTCACAAAAAGGAACTAGCAAGCAAACAGGTGCTGACATGGAAGACTTCGCATCAAAGGTGTTGCAAAGCGATAAGTACAGTAAAAATACAAAAGAACTTGCAGGTTCGGTGTTATCTCAATCCAATAAAAAGCGATAGATTTAGTAACAAAAGTGTATTTTCCTGCCTAAATTTACTGCTGTTTTTATAGTAAATTCCTCAAAAACTGTTACCACTCTTCAAGTCAATAAGTACGGGGTGGTAACAATTTTTCAATTGTCGAAAACGACATTATCTATACGCCTAAGTCTATTGTTACCCTAATAGCCGATATGATTGAACCATTCGAAGGCAAAATTTACGACCCCTGTTGTGGCTCGGGCGGTATGTTTGTGCAATCGCTTAAGTTTATTAATAGCCATAATGGCAACCAAAAAAACATATCTATTTACGGGCAAGAGTACACCAACACCACCTATAAACTGGCAAAAATGAACCTAGCTGTGCGTGGTATTTCGGGCAACTTAGGCGATGTAGCGGGTGACACCTTTTTTAAAGATCAACACCCCGACCTAAAAGCCGATTACATAATGGCAAACCCACCGTTTAACCAAAAACAGTGGCGCGCCGATAACGAACTCGTCGACGATGCCCGCTGGGCAGGTTATCCAACACCGCCTACCGGTAATGCCAACTATGCGTGGATCATGCATATGATCTCAAAACTTAGCGAGCATGGCACCGCAGGTTTTGTACTGGCTAATGGCTCAATGAGCTCTAACACCAGTGGCGAGGGCGATATTCGCCAAAAAATAATTGAAAACGATTTAGTCGATTGTATGATAGCCCTACCAGGGCAGCTGTTTTACACCACGCAAATTCCGGTGTGTTTATGGTTTATAAGTAAAGACAAACGCGGTAATAACGAAAAAGGCATTCTAAAACGCCGCGACCGCCAAGGCGAAACGCTATTTATAGACGCCCGCGAAATGGGCTCTATGGTTAACCGCACCTTAAAAGAGCTCACTAACGACGACATAGCTAAAATAACCGAAACCTACCATATATGGCGCGGCGAAGAGCTAAGCTTAGATACAGAGCAAGAGTACCAAGATGTCGCCGGTTACTGTAAATCAGCCACCCTTGCCGATATTAAAGCGAACGACTACGTACTTACCCCTGGGCGCTATGTCGGCGCTGCCGCTATTGTAGATGACGGCATCCCGTTCGAAACCAAAATGAATGAACTTAGTCAAACCCTTTATAGCCAAATGAACCAAAGCGATGAGCTTGATAAAGCGATTCGTAAGAATTTGGAGGCGTTGGGTTATGGGGAGTGATTGGCCATTGGTTTCTTTAGGTGATTATTGTGTAAAAATTGGTAGTGGTGCTACACCAAGAGGCGGAAGTAGTGTCTATAAAGAGTACGGTGAAATATGCTTAATTCGAAGTCAAAACATCTACAACGATGGGTTTAAATCTCAAGGACTTGTTTACATAGATGAAGATGCTGCAAAAAAATTAAAAAATGTGGTAATCGAAAAAAATGATATTTTATTAAACATTACAGGTGATTCAGTTGCTAGGGTATGTCTTGCAGTAGAGAGGTATTTACCTGCAAGGGTAAATCAACATGTCGCTATTATCAGGCCAAACCCAAAAGAGTTTGATGCGAGGTATTTACGTTATGTGATTTCAAGCCCATTTATGCAAAAGGTTTTATTAAATCTTGCTAGTGCAGGGGCTACGCGAAATGCTTTAACTAAAACGATGATTGAAACATTAGAGGTTTCTAAACCACCTTTAATAATTCAAAAAAACATTGCGGATTGCCTTGAATCTCTTGACGATAAAATATTTTTAAACAACGAAACCAACCAAACCTTAGAACAAATGGCACAGGCGTTATTTAAAAGCTGGTTTGTTGATTTTGATCCTGTGTTCGACAATCTCCTTGCTAGTGTTGATTTTAAGTTAGAAAGCCTTGAAAACCGCTTGCCTGACAATTTAAAACTAAAAGCGCAGCGTCGCTTAGCGGTACTGAACAGTTTAGAAAATGCGGCCGAATGCAAAGCGTCACTCATTGCACTCGCTCACGAGTTACAAGCACAGCTACCAACAAAAGAAGCAACACAAGCAGCAGTGCAAATATTAGGTAAAACCGCTGAAACACCCGTGAAAGCAAACGTGAGCGCCAACCCTAAAATATTAGCGCAACACGCCAACACCCACTTCCCCAATGAGTTCGAGCACAACGAACAACTAGGCTGGATACCAAAGGGGTGGGAGTCAAAAACTATTGATGAACTATGCAAAATAAACCCAGAATCTTGGACTAAAAAAAACGCACCTGAGGTAGTTAAATATGTTGATTTGGCTAACGCTAAAAATGGGGCTGTGGGTGAAGCTATAGAATATAGTTTTTCTGAAGCACCAAGTCGAGCAAGAAGAATATTGCGACCACATGACACAATCATAGGTGTAGTTAGGCCTGCAAATAGATCTTTTGCTTATGTGAATGAAGATAATTTAACGGGTAGTACAGGGTTTGCAGTAGTTAGAGCAAATAATCAAAATTGTAGAGCTTTTGCATATTTTTCTTTAACTAATGATGATTGTATTCAAGAGTTCACGCGCATTGCTGATGGTGCTGCTTACCCTGCAATAAAACCAGAAGATGTAGCGAAGACATATTGCGTTTACTCCAATAATAAAATCTTAGATGCATTTGAATCTATTGCTGGAAACATCATGTCTGGGGTTGCAAGAAATCAAACACAAACAAAAACATTAACTAAACTCAGGGATACTCTTCTTCCGAAGTTGATTGCTGGTGAGATTACAATAAATAAGGATATTTAAAATGAGCCGTTGGCTTGAAGAATTTGATAACCATCCATTTCAGAATGTTTGGAGTAACTTAAAAACCACAATTGAAGACTCTCAGGTCGATGACGAAACCATAATTACAAATGTTGAGGAATTAGCTCGATTAAGAAAAGTAATTACTTTCTTAGATGTTTTAATTGATTCTATTGACCCTGAGTTAGTACCTCTTACTACCTGGGATTCTTTCCGAACTCAGTCTCAATCATGTCTACAAGAAATAACAAACTATAATAATAACCGAAATATTCAGCATGTTATTAAAGCAAATACATATGCCGATAATTTATTAACTTATGTTCGTCCCTATACAGTTGAATCAGCAAAAGCAGTTAAAGCTACACAAGCAGCTTTTCGTGGATATTCAAAGACAGTGGCTCAAGGGTTAGAAAACTTTAAGAGAAAATCAACTGAGTATTTAGATGAATTTGAAGAGTATAGAAATTCAACTGAAGAAAAGTACTCCGAATTAAAAGGCTTCCATGCAGAAATTACTGATTTACGCCAACAGTATTTTGTAGGTAATGAATCTGAAGACGCCCTAGAATCAAAAATAGATTCAATGTTTACCAAGTTTAGTGATTATTACTCGCAAATTTCTGATTATCAAACTGAACTTTTAGGCAGCGGTAGCGATTCAATTAAAGAAATAATAGAGGAAGCTAAAGTTGAGTCTGAAGACAGTAAAAAATTAATAGAAACAATGCTTCATGATACTGAGAGTAAACTTAAGGAGCTGAAGCTATTCTACAGGGATGTTCATGGTATTGAAGATGAAGATGGAAATTTGAATGGTGGTTTAAAGTTAGAGATTAGTAAGAGGAAAGAGGAACTAGATAGCTTTAAGAAGCAACAACAAATTCGTTATCAAGCATTAAATTCCCAAATTGAAGAATTACTACCTGGCGCAACAAGTGCAGGTTTAGCTACAGCCTATAGAGTTATGAGAAAATCATTTAGTAAACCAATTAAGCAATATTCTTATTTATTTTACTCAGCAGTATCTATATTAACTTTAACAGCGCTCTTATCAAGCATTGATAGTTTTTGGACTGCGAATGAGATCATTAAATTTGTTGATATTACTGATCTTAGTGGACTATTAAATAGCTTGATTCATAAGTTACCTATCATAGTACCGGTAGTATGGTTAGCTCTATTTGCTTCTAAAAGGCGAAGCGAAGTGCAAAGATTACAGCAAGAGTATGCTCACAAAGAAGCTCTAGCTAAATCATATCAAAATTTTAAAACCCAGATAGATAATTTGAATGTACCAGACAGGAAAGAAGAATTAATGGAGAAGCTTCTTTCTGCTGCAATCGATGCAGTTTCTGCAAATGCTTCCGATACTTTAGACAAAAAACATGAAGATAAAACACCAGCGCATGAAGGCTTAGATAAAATGATAAGTTCTTTGGAGAAGCTTAAAGGGATTATTAAATAAGGATGTTTAATGAAATTTACTGAAGCCAAATTAGAACAAGCGGTGGTTGAGTTGTTAGGCGAGCAAGGCTACCCGCATTTATTAGGCGGTGAGCTTACTCGCAATAATAGCGACGTATTAATTAAAGACGACTTACGTGCTTTTTTAAGCAAGCGTTATGCTAAAAATAATATTACAACGGGTGAAGTAGACTCAATAATTGCAAAGCTTGAAAAGCTGCCTGCCAGTGATTTATACGAGAGCAATAAAACCTTTTGTAAGTGGCTAAGTGATGGCTTTTTACTGACACGCGAGCGTGGCATGGTGGCAGGCAACGCAGCGCAAAAAGATTTATATATTCAGCTGCTAGATTACGATAACGTTGAGCAAGGCATTAAAAGTAGCTTAATAGCAGGGAATGCTATGGCTGCTTTAGATAATATGGCTCTCGATAACGTGAATGAAGCAAGCGTTACTTACCTGCAAGACGATAACATTTATCGCTTTGTTACTCAGTTAGAAATAGAAAGCCCCACAAGCTACGACAATATTGAGCTGCGTATTCCCGATGGCATTTTATATGTAAACGGCTTGCCATTGGTGGTGTTTGAATTTAAAAGCGCAATACGCGAACAGGCCCCTATTTTTGAAGCGTATGAGCAGTTAACTATTCGCTATAGGCGCGCTATCCCTCAGCTATTTGTGTTTAATACCTTGTGCGTTATAAGTGATGGCGTAAACAACAAAATGGGTAACTTATTTGCGCCGTATCAGTTTTTTTACTCGTGGGGAAAAGTAACGGGGCAAGAGCTAACCGCGCAAGAGGGTATTAACTCGTTACATACCTTATTGCAGGGTTTGTTTGATAAAGCGCGCTTGCGCGATGTTATGCGTAATTTTGTATTCTTCCCCGATTCTGATAATAAAAGCGCGGGTAAAAAAGAGATAAAAATTGTTCCGCGTTACCCGCAATATTATGCGGCTAATAAACTGTTTGAAAATATAAAGCAGCATTTAAAACCACAAGGTGATGGTAAAGGCGGTACGTACTTTGGCGCAACGGGGTGCGGTAAAAGTTACACCATGCAATTTTTAACACGCTTATTGATGAAAAGCGTTGAACTTAAAAGCCCCACCATTATTTTAATTACCGACCGAACCGATTTAGACGACCAACTTTCGCAGCAGTTTGGTAATGCTAAAACCTACATTGGTGATGACACGGTAAAAACTGTTACCAGCCGGACTCACTTACGTGAGTTATTAGAGGGCCGTAACAGTGGCGGTGTATTTTTAACCACTATTCATAAGTTTACCGAAGACACCCAGTTATTAACCGACCGCACTAACGTTATTTGTATTTCTGATGAAGCGCATCGTAGCCAAGTTAATCTTGATCAAAAAATTACCATTACCGAAAAGGGTGTAAAAAAGACCTTTGGTTTTGCTAAATACCTGCACGACTCACTGCCCAATGCCACTTATGTTGGTTTTACTGGCACGCCAGTAGACGCGACTTTAGATGTATTTGGTGAAGTGGTTGACTCATACACTATGACTGAGTCGGTTAAAGATGAAATAACCGTACGCATTGTTTACGAAGGGCGCGCCGCTAAGGTGTGTTTAAACAATAGCAAGCTGGCAGAAATTGAAGCCTATTACAAAGAATGCGCCGATGCAGGCAGTAACGAGCTGCAAATAGAAGACAGTAAAAAAGCCACCGCTAACATGAATAGCATTTTAGGCGACCCTGACCGCATACGTGTATTAGCAAGAGACTTTGTACAGCACTACGAAAAACGCGTTGAGGAAGGCTCTACCATTGCTGGCAAGGCGATGTTTGTGTGTAGCTCGCGTGGTATTGCTTATCAGCTGTATCAAGAACTAGAAGAGCTACGACCACATTGGTTTGATGTAGTGGATACCGATGACGCGAAAAAACTATCAGATACCGAGCGAAAGCGCGCCATTAGCGAAGGCCGTATTGCTGCCCCCTCTGAAAAAGTAAAAATGGTAATGACGCGTGGCAAAGACGACGTTGAACGCTTATATAATTTACTTGGCAGTAAAGACGAGCGTAAAGAGCTTGATAAGCAATTTAAAAACAAAAACTCAAACTTTAAAATAGCCATAGTGGTAGACATGTGGCTAACCGGTTTTGAC
The DNA here is from genome assembly GCF_005886925.1 of Pseudoalteromonas sp. S3260. NCBI lineage: Bacteria > Pseudomonadati > Pseudomonadota > Gammaproteobacteria > Alteromonadales > Pseudoalteromonadaceae > Pseudoalteromonas > Pseudoalteromonas sp. S3260. The sequence goes on along the minus strand of NZ_PNCV01000022.1, from coordinate 72,262 downwards.
GTGCCATTTTTAGATACCATGTACATAGATAAACCACTGCAAAAGCACAGCTTAATACAAACCATTTCGCGGGTTAATCGCCAGTTTGAAGGCAAAGATAAAGGTCTAGTAGTAGATTACATTGGTATTAAATCTGAAATGAATAAAGCGTTAGCGCAGTATTCAAAAACAGACGAAACCAACTTTGAAGACATTACCGCCTCCGTTATTGAAGTAAAAAATCACTTAGCGTTACTTGCTCAGTTATTTCATAAATTTGACAGCAGCGCGTACTTTACCGGCGAAGCCGTTGCCCAATTAAATTGCTTAAACCACGCCGCTGAGTTTGCACTAATTACCGAAAAGCGGCAAAAGCGCTTTATGGATTTAGTTAAGCGTTTAAAAGCCGCCTACGATGTATGTTGTGGCAGTGAAAAAATTAACGAAAACGAGCGTAACCACATTCACTTTTACCTCGCTATTCGCTCTATTATTTACAAGCTAACCAAAGGTGAAGCGCCCGATACCGCGCAAATGAACGCCAAAGTACGTGAAATGATAAGCGAAGCCCTACAAAGCGACGGCGTAGAAGAAGTATTTAAACTCGGCAATGAAGAAGGCGGCGAAATCGACATTTTTAATGACGACTACATCGCCAAAATAGAAAAAATAAAACTCCCCAATACTAAAATTAAAATACTGCAACAAATGCTAGCTAAAGCCATCGGTGAGCTTAAAAAAGTAAACCAAACCCAAGGTATCGACTTTACTAAACGCTTTGAATCGCTGGTACAGCGCTATAACGAGCGAAAAGAAGATGACGTACTTGTGAGTAGCGTACTTGATGACTTTTCAGAAAGCATGGTTGATATGATTTATAGCATACGCGACGAAATGAACGCCGGTGATGAGCTAGGTATTGATATTGAAGAAAAAGGCTTTTACGACGCGTTAAAGGCACTTGCCGTTAAATACGACTTTGACTACCCCGAAGATAAGCTAATTGAGCTCGCCCAAGCGGTAAAAGTAATTGTAGACGACAAAGTAAAATTTGTTGATTGGAATCACCGAGACGATATTAAATCATCACTTAAAGTAGAGCTGATTTTAGTGTTGGCTAAATTTAAATACCCACCAATCAGCCGCGATGAAGTGTACAAAGAAATATTTGAGCAAGCGCAGAGTTTTAAAGTAAACCAAGGAATATAACTTGTTATGGTTATAAGTATCTTAAGTTAAAGGGATCAGCAATCTAATGAATTCATCAATTAGAAAAATAATACTAGATTTAATTATTGCTACAGAAGGGCCTTTTGATTTTGCCAATAACAGGGATGAAGGGTTTATTCCATTCTTAAATGAGATATGGGACCTAAAGTCTATGCCGTCTGAGGACAGCAGATTTAAAAATGCTGAGGGTGACATAATTCAGCATACAATCAATAATGATGATTGGGATTATCATGAATTATTTGAGCAACGTTTAAAGCTTCTTGATGACGAAACTAAGTTTATAAAATTCTTAGAAGTTTTTTTACTACCAAAGTATCAAACCTCTCCCGAGCAGACTTACTATTATATTGAGAAAATTAACGGTATTTTAGAAAGTGAAGATCTAACCCTTGCTACTATAAGTTATGAAGGTGATTACCCTGTTCTCGAGTTAATGAATAAAGATACTCTAGATAGACCAAGTGATGTTCCAATTAATAAAATCCCTTTTTATGTAGTCGCATATCCAAACATGAGAGTAGGTCGTTATGTCAATACTTTAGAAGTTGATAATGAAAAGCCAAGTAAATATTTTCTCCTAATAGCAGATAATTGGGATGACTATTCACATGAAACTTCGTTTGTATTAGTTCTTTTTAATAACAAACAAAAAGTAGACTTGGGCCTTGTTAAAATAGCCAGTAATAAAAATAATTATACAATACAAGCTCTACCGTCTGAGTTTTTTTCTTTAGGTGAAGAGTTCGTTTCACTTGGACAGGATGAAGATTATTATAAGAACTTAAATAAAACTTTTGAGAAATCACTTTCATCAGTGCTTTACTCATTAAGAGATGCGGCTTTTTTTACCGAAATTTCAGAAGAGTTTGAAAACACAAATGTGTTTAAACAGTCTCTAACTAGAGATGATGAAGCTGAAAGAATACATAGAACAGCAAAGCCAATGATTTATGGTTCTGATTTAAATAACTTATATTCCTTTACATATAAATTTTGTCCTAAATATGCCGATTCATGTATTGATGTCCCTTTTAAATTTTCGACAGACAGTCTTTTACCAAAAAGAATGATTGCCTTGATAGGCAAAAATGGTGCTGGAAAAACACAATTACTTACCACTTTACCTTTAGAAATAGCAAAGGAAAAAAGCGAACTTTTAAGTCCTCACAAACCGATTTATAGTAAAATTATAGCCGTTTCTTATAGCACATTTGATAATTTTGAATTACCAAAAAAGACATCAAATTTTAATTATATTTATTGTGGTTTAAGGGATGAAAAAGGGGATCTAAGAAGTAAGAAAGGTCAGTTGCAAAAATTCCATCATACGTGGAAAAGAATAACTACTCTTGGCCGATTAGAAAAGTGGAAAAAAGTTATATCTAATTTTTTAGAACCTGAGTTGATAGAGCTATTTATTAAACTTGATCCTGTAGATAGTGACAAACTTTACTTTGATGCGCATGGGTTTAGTAAAGCTAGGGAGTCACTAAGTTCAGGTCAATCTATTGTTCTTTATGTAGTTTCTGAAATCGTAGCGAATATTAGACTTGATAGTTTACTGTTATTTGATGAACCTGAAACTCATCTTCACCCAAATGCTATTAGTCAACTAATGAACGGCATAGCAGAGCTTATTAATGAATTTGAATCTTACTGCGTTATTGCTACCCACTCTCCAATAATTATCCAAGAGATGTTTTCTCGAGATGTTTTAGTTCTTTCCCGAGAAGAAAGTATCCCCTCGGTGAAAAAAATTGGCGTTGAATCGTTTGGGGAAAACCTCTCCGTAATTACGGAGGAAGTTTTGGTAATAGATCAATCCCTAAATTTTATGAAACAACGATGAAAAAGCTAGTAAGGCGTTATAAAACATACGATGAAGTTCTTGAAATATTAAAAGAAGATAATTTACCGCTGAGTTTAAACGTACGATTGTACCTTCAGGTTTTAGTTGAAAATAATGCTAAAAATTAGAGCTTATGAAGAAGACTCTTTCTCTTTCTACAAAGGTATTGTTAAGTCTAAAAGGAATACAGAGTCAAAACCAGATATTAAAGAAGAGCTTGCTGTAATTTCTGATACTCAATCACAATACTTTGAAGATTACGATGATGCATTCGATATGGACTCGCTAGCTTTAATGCAGAGCATGCCATACAGTGAGAATAATAAAGTTAATTTAAAGTCTTTATATAATTATAGAAATAAAAGAATTCAAGCATTAAAAAGTACACTTACTACACACCCTCATCATAGAGATCATATTTTTAATACTTGTCAAAACTGTACTATAAATGATGTTGACTCAATGGATCATGTACTAGGTCAGACGGAATTCCCAGAGTATTCTGTTCACCCTAAAAACTTATTTCCATGTTGTAGTGATTGTAATAGAAAAAAATCAGATAAATTTGTTGATGATAAAGGCTCACAGTTATTTTTAAATTTGTTTATAGATGACTTACCCAAATCACATTATCTTAAAGTAAGATTTGAAGCCAATTGGATGCCAAGGTTCTATTTAGAACAGCCTGACGATGTGACTGATGATGTGTTTAATCTAATTAAAAATCATTATGAGAATCTAGATCTATTGGAAAGATTTAGAGGTAAAGGCGGAGAAATTATTAATAACTTAAAAGCTATTATTAAGAGCTATAAAGGGCTAGAAATTAATATAGGGGATAAAATTAATGAGCAATGTAAGGATCTGGAAACCTATTTAGGATACAACCATCGGCAGGTAGTTATATATCGTGAACTAGCTGCTTCACAAGATTTCATTCAACATTGCATGACTTAATCAGAGTGGGGCAGCACACTTACCTCAAATAGGGGAGTACATTCAACTTTTAGCTAATATTTTAATAAATTACAATATTTACCGATTTTTAACTAAGTTCCCATTATTGGCTTTAAAATTTTGAATCCGTTTGGCTGTTGTTCATTATTATCAATGTAAAATAAGTACATAGATCAAGGAAATTAAATTACACAACATGTACTTTAATTCTCAACATAACTTATTGTTATAATTAGATTAAAAAATTAGTACACAGTAATCACTATAAACAAAGTCTAGTATTGGACATAATGAATTTTTGATATTTATGCTAAACGCAGATTTATTAACCATATACCTTATTAAAGGAAAAATCATGAAAAAATTACTTCTGTTGAGCATGTTAGTTATTAGCGTTTTATTAACAGGTTGCGCTACTACAGGCAGTGCTTCCCCTGGAGAAAAACGTGCTTTAGTACAAAGTATGAAATCGAATACATTAACTGCTCTATACGAAAAAAAACCAGATGTTAAAACCCAAATCGCAAACTCTGCCGGTTATGCTGTATTTGATAATGCCAATGTAAACGTTATTTTAGCCAGTTTTGGTGGTGGGTACGGTGTAGTAAAAAATAACCTAACCGGAAAATCTACCTATATGAATATGGGTGAAGCTGGTTTAGGCTTAGGTTTAGGTGTTAAAGATTTCAATATTGTGATGGTTTTTCACGATCAAGCAGCGTTAAATAGATTTATTAAACATGGTTGGGCGTTCGGTGGTAATGCCGATGCTGCTGCAAAATACCAAGGTAAAGGTGGTGCTTTAGTTGCCGAAGCTATTGCTGACCAAGTTACTGTTTACTCTTTAACCGAAAGTGGCCTTGCACTGCAAGCTGTTTTAAAAGGCACTAAATTTTGGGTAGATTCTGAGCTAAACTAGGCTATCAAAACCCTATCATAAGTGGGCTAGTTTTATGGATTACGCCCACTTTAATTTAAACCCTGCAATTTAACATAACGTAATTTATGGGTTGTTAAGTAACTAGATATATAAAGCATACCATTTTTTAATTTCCTTTTATGGACTGTCATCAACCCTTACTCAATTACGATCCATTTCAATATTATACTTCTTTGTTAAAATTGAGGTTTCTATCCACGCACATGTTAATTGAATTAAGATTTTTAAATCTTTAAGGTCGTGGTTTTCCCATTTTCTAATATAATGAGTTTCATCATTACCAAGCCATACAGCTCTATTTGCACAATTTTTTAGATTTTCATCTGTTACATAGTTATTTATAACACGACTTAATTGATTTGATTTGATATCTTCCTCCTTTTCAGGTTTTATACTAATGCAATAGTCTTTAATTAAATATTCAAGTGCTTTTCTATAACCAATACCAGCTAATTCATCTAATTGTCTTGATTCAGCTTCACTTGCTTGAGTAAATATTTTTTCAAATGATTCTGAGATATTTATTATTTCCTGAGGAATATTAGGAACATTGAAAGTCTCTGGTATTGATTTTTCAAATTTGAAATTATGATTGTATATACTACGAGTTTTACTATAACGACTAATATATAATCGTGCGCAGTTAAGGTTCATACATTCCATAGCAAGCTCTAACTTCGTTTTGCTATTTTCAACATCGCCAGTTAGTTTTGCAAAAATATTAACCGGTAATTGTGCTTGATTACAAATAGGACATATATCTGGAGCCTTATCTATGTCAACCGTGATACCGTTATCTAGCTTTAACCTTTTATGCATTATATTTCTCCTTTTTCAAATTACTATCAAATGCTTCAGCCAATTTTTCAGTTTCACTAAAAACGGTATTCCAATATTTAATACGTGTGTCTGCATCAAGATCAGTAAAGTCGTTTCTGTCTGGGATTTTTCCGTAAGGTAAGCCGGCTATAAATTCTTTTGATGGGGAGATCATCACCACGTTATCGTAATTTTGTGGCGCCACTTTACGTTTTAAATTTTTATCAAACCACCCTGCTTTTGGATCTGAATTAAAATGCGGATACAAAATTAAGCCTGGGTTATTAATTTTTAAATCAAAGTGGTAATCAATAATGCCGCCATCGCGGTAAATTCCTGGTGGCGAACCGGCAATATTTTTTATGCCTTGCATTACTAGTGGTATAGAGCCCGATGCTAATAAGGCATCTTTTAAATTTGTTTGGCTAAGTGGTATGTTTTGCGTTTTAAAATTATAACTGTCGGTTATTGATAAATTGCTGTTTGGCGCACCAAAAATAAATCGCTCGTACTGCGAGCCTAATAATTTTCGGTTAACTCGATTAAGCATGTAACTTTTTGATAAACCTAAAAGTTGAATTAATTTATTTTCACTAGCAATAAAGCCATTCGATTTTGCCACTATAAAATGCGCTTTAAAAATAGGATTATTTAAAATTTCGGTTACGCCGTGCTCCCCAAATACATCATCTAATAATGAGCGAGCTTTTAGTGTAATTTCAGCGGGTGTTGGTTTATTACTAGAATACCGCGTTTGCGAATACGATTTTGCTAAACGCTCAATGGCAGCAACTGGCTCGTTTTGTGCAAAACACGCAGAACGAAAAGCCCCTGCCGATGATCCAATTAAATTAAGCGGTTGAGTACGGTGTTTAAAAAATTCGCCAAATATATATTTATCTAAACCAAACAAGGTAAACCATTTAGGGCCACCACTTGCCCCTAAAAACGAGGTAAAAAGCTCAGGTTTAAACCCTTGTTCGTTTATTATTTTTGCTGCAGTTTTACCTGCATAAATGTCGATCATCTAAAAATACTACCTGTAGAGTCGCAGCTTAATGTTGTTTAAGTCAAACTTAAAAGTGAATACTTATGCAATATAAAACTTTTAAACTTTAATCTTAATCCCAAATTCCGTCTTCACATTCGCCCTGCACTTTTACGTTTTTTACCTTAAACTCTGGCTCTATGCCTTTGTCTCTTTGTGTGTGGTAGTCGTTAGTAACAGACAAAATAGTTGGCGTGAGCAATATAATAGCGATTACGTTAACCACTGTCATTAACCCTAATGCAATATCGGCTAAGTCCCAGACTTCTTTTAATGATGCCGATGCGCCCCAAAGCATCATTGATAAATAAAGTAATGTATAAATTGTGCGCCCTATTTTGTTGTCGAGCTTAAATAAATGCAGGTTACTTTCGGCGTAAGCGTAGTTGGCCACCACCGAGGTAAAAGCAAATAAGGTAATGGCTGCCGCAACAAAATATACGCCGCCTTGTGCTAAGTGTGCGGTCATGGCGCTTTGCGTTAAACGTATGCCTTCCATTTCGCCGCTAATATCTATATCTGCTAATAAAATAACAACGGCTGTACAGCTACAAAGTACAATGGTGTCAAAAAACACGCCAAGCATTTGTATATAGCCTTGTGTTACTGGGTGATTAGGAATCGGGCTTGCGCTTGCTGCAGCATGGGGCACACTCCCCGCGCCGGCTTCGTTAGAGTATAAACCACGTTGAATACCATTTTTAATGGCTGCGCCCATTGCACCTGCGCCGGCTTCTTGCAGGCCAAACGCTGATAAAAACACATCTTTGAGCATGGCAGGTACTTGCGGTAAATTTATAAGCGTTATAATTACGGCGGCGGCAACAAATAATATGCCCATTAATGGCACTACACGTTCAGCAAAGCGAGCTATTGCTTTAAAGCCGCCAAGTATAATTGAGCCTGCTAATACAGTAATAACTAAACCAGAGTAAAAGGTAGGTACTTCAAATGCATAGTTAAGTGCGTCTGTAATGGTGTTGGTTTGCATGGCGCTAAAGGTAAAGCCGTAACCTAAAAATAAACACGCGGCAAACACAATGGCAAAGGCACGGCTGCCTAAACCTTGCTGAATATAATATGCGGGGCCGCCTCTAAACTCGCCACTACTATCGCGTACTTTATACACCTGTCCTAATACACTTTCGGCAAAGCCGGTTGCCATGCCAAGTATAGCAATAACCCACATCCAAAATATGGCGCCGCTTCCGCCTAGTGATATGGCAACGGCTACCCCAGCTAAATTACCTGTACCTACTCGTGCACATAGCCCGGTACATAATGCCTGAAATGATGAAATGTCGTTTTTTTTACACTTGCTACTGCCTTTTAAAAGGCTAAACATGTGTTTAAATTTTATTAGTTGAATTGCTTTTAACCGTACCGAAAACCATATACCTGCAAACAGTAGTATGTAAATCAGTATTTGACCGTCTCCCCATAGTAGGCCATTTACACTTTTTACAACGGTATCGAACATGGGCTAATCCTTTTGTATTTATTATGTTTTTACTCAAACTTTTTAGAGTGTGAGGCATTTTATTATGCATGTTAGCCATAGATTAAGGCAGCTTAGCTGCCTTAAATATGTAGACTTAGTGGTAGGTTATTTACTTTTCAGGTGTATGCCAGCAATCATGCATCTAACCGAACCTCCCGCCGACTCTATGGTTGGTATAGGTAACGAAACAAGTTTAGCTGTTTGTTGTATTGCTGCTTTTTGTTCGGTTGTAAGTGCATTAAACGCCGTTTGTGAGAGTGCTAAAATACGGCCATTTGTACCTTGTAGCTCTATTGCGTTGCCGCAAAAGCTATTTATTTGCTCATTTGTTAAGTTGATAACTTCTAAATGGCTTTGTAAAAAATGGCTAGTTAATTGTTTATGCTGACTTATTGGCACCATATCTAGGCTGATCATGGCAAACTCTGTGGCTACACACATTAATACATTAGTATGATAAATCGCAGTACCTTGTTCGTCATAAGCATTAAATACAACAGGTTTGAGCTTAAGTTGTTCACACACTGTATCTACCACAGTTTTTGTAGTGCGCTTAGATTCTACTGCATAAGCAAGCTTATGTGGGTGATCAATAACAAGCGACCCGGTTCCTTCTAAGAATGCATTTTCTTTCACTAAAAATGAATAATCTGTCAGGGATGACACTTTATAGTGATTAGTCAAAAAATCAATAATATCTTTTCGATATTCTAATCTTCTGTTTTCTGCATACATTGGATAAACAACTAGCTCACCACTTTGATGTGTTGAAAACCAGTTATTAGGAAACACTGAGTCCGGCGTGTGTGTATGCTCATCTTCAAATAAATGAACAGTGACGCCTTCGTTTTGTAATAATTTAACCGCATTAGTAACTTCGTCAAAAGCGAGCTGACCCTGATTTTTTGAGTTACAGGTGCTTTGAAACGTGTTGTCTAACATAGTTTGTGGGTTAGATGTAAAGTGATGCGGTCGCACCATAACCACAGCGCTTGGTGCTTGCTTTATATAACTCATGCCACTTGCTCTTGCTTGGTTATGCTAGGTGTATCAGCCGTATTTAGTACCGAAAATAGATTACGGGGATCGGCTTGTTGTGTAATTAAATCAAGTAGTTCAAACTCACCCGCAGCCACCAGCGCGTCTTTAATATACACCAGCGCGGTAAAGTCTTCGCTTGCAAAACCTACCCCATCAAAAATAGTAAGCTCGTTGTTACTTGTACGCCCAGGTGCTTGTTTATTAATTACTTTATGAAACTCTGTTACGGCAAAGGTATCGCTCATTTGCTGTATTTCGCCCTCTATTCTGGTTTGCGGTTCGTACTCTACAAACACATTTGCGCGCGCTAATAATTGTGAATCAAGCTCTGTTTTACCAGGGCAATCGCCACCAATGGCATTTAAATGCACGCCCTGGGGGATCATATCGCTGGTTAAAATAGTGGCATTTTTTTTATCGGCTGTGCAGGTGGTAATAATATGCGCGCCTTGCACGGCTTCTTCTGCGCTATTGCATAGAGTTACATTTAAGCCATAGCCAATTAAATTGTTGTAAGCTTTTTGTGAGGCATTTTTATCAATATCGTATAAGCGAATGTGGGTAATACCTAATACGGCTTTAAAAGCGAGTGCCTGAAACTCAGACTGTGCACCATTACCAATTAATGTCAGCGTTGTTGAATTTTTAGGTGCCAAGTATTTAGCCACCAATGCTGATGTAGCTGCGGTACGTAGTGCAGTCAGTAAACACATTTCACTGATCATAACCGGATAGCCACTATCAACATCCGATAAAATACCAAAGGCCGCGACGGTTTGAAGCTCCTTAAAGGTGTTTTTTGGGTGGCCATTTACATATTTACAGCTAAACATTTTGCCATCGCTTACGGGCATAAGCTCTATTACGCCATCAGGAGAGTGCGCTGCATAACGTGGTGATTTATCAAATTCGTGCCAGCGAGCAAAGTCTTGCTTTAATTTTTGGGTGAGCTCTAATAGCACATTTTCTATGCCTACTTTATTTATAAGTTTAGCCATTGCCTGTACGCTAACAAATGGAACACCTTGTTTTGGCTGTACGATAAAGTGACTCATGTATACCTCTGTAATAAAAATATGAACTAATTGAAATAAGTTTATCGACTACAGATGCCAGTTAAAATGCCAATATTTTATACAAATGATATTATTTTTTATCATTTTGCTATGCTTTAATGTGCAAATTTAGTAATTTGTATCGAAAAATAGCGAGACTTTTTATGACCCCTTATATTTACGACTCATTAGATAACGCGTTAATAGCTGAATTAAGAAAAGATGGCCGTGCTTCTATTTCTGCTTTAGCTGATGTTTTAAAAGTGTCGCGCGGGACGGTACAAAACCGCTTAGACCGTTTGGTTTCATCGGGTGCTATATTAGGCTTTACGGTGCGTGTACACGAACACATAGAAACCGAAGCGGTAAGAGCAATAATGATGGTGGAAGTGGTTGGTAAATCGACGTCGCAGGTAATTAAAGCCATGCGCGGCATACCCGAGCTAACAAAGTTACATACCACCAATGGCGCTTGGGATTTAGTGGCTGAAATACAGGCGGCAAATTTAGGTGAGTTTGATGGCATACTCAGGCAAGTACGCGAAATAGAAGGCATTTTAAATAGCGAAACCAGTATATTATTATCATCTACTTAGGGTTTATTAACGCGATGTTTTATTTAAAGTATTTTAGGCAATACTCGGTTTATGTATTAGGTAATGGAGTAGGCAATGAATAAGCTTTCTATTCGGTATTATTCGCAAGATATAAAGCGCCACCAGCATAATTACCATCAACTCGTGTTACCCCTACACGGTGAAATACACATAACATTAAATAATGACTTTAAAACAACGGTTAGTACGGGTAGTTGTATCATTATAGAGAAAAACGTGGTGCATGCCTTTACGGCCGATGAATCCGCGCGTTTTATTGTGGCAGATTTAGACGCGCTACCTCAAAACCTTATTCATCTTTTATGCCCTAAAATCTCAATAGATAGCCGTTTATTAAGTTACTTACAATTTATAGAGCAGCAATTGCTTTTTGTTAACGACGACAAGCTTACTAGTTCAACCTTTGATTTATTTTACTTATTACTTTGTGAGCAAAGTAGCCACAGTAATATTGATAAGCGAATAGATAATGTAATAACCATTGTTAAGCAAAATTTAGCGTACCCCTACACGTTAAAAGAGCTGGCTGATATAGCCTGTTTAAGCGTTACGCAATTTAAAACTGTATTTAAAAAAAGTACCACTATGAGTGCACTGCAATATTTAACTATGTTGCGAATGCAGCACGCTCGCGCCCTTTTAACCCATTCAGACTTACCGATTGCTTTAGTAGGCGAGCGCATTGGTTATAACGATGCCTCTGCGTTTAGCCGCCGGTTTAATTTATACTTTGGGCAGCCACCTAAAGCATTTGCAAAGCAGTAATGTAGATAATCTAAACACGAGATAATAAATCAAGCTTAAGCATAACTTAGGTTAAATTGCGTCATAATAAACAATAGCACCGTCTTTTTAGCACATTTTTGAAAGCCTCAACTGATACACTTAGTAAATAGTATTTACGGAGGGTAATTAATGGCAACATACATAGGTTTTTTAGCAATATTTTCGTGGGGGCTTTTAGCTTTACTGGGTAATTTAACCAAAGCACTCCCGGCTTTTCAGTTACTTTTTATGTGCTTTGCACTCTCTTTTATTATTTTATTAGTAAAACGTTTTGCTTCAAAACAGCCATTATTAACCCCTCCTAAGCTTTCTAAAAAACAACTTATAATAGGTGTTACTGGCTTATTTGGTTTTCACTTTTGTTATTTTATGGCTTTAAAATACGGCCCTTTAATTGAGGTAAGTTTAATAGTGTATCTTTGGCCATTATTACTTGGTGTATTTGTGGCTACCCCAGGGTCTAAATTTAAAGCAATATTGGGCGGATTATTGGGGTTTTTAGGTACGCTTAGTTTAATTACCGATGGCAGTGGATTATCTATCAATAGTGAGTATTACTTAGGGTATTTTTTTGCAGGTTGCTGCGCGGTATTGTGGTCTAGTTATTCTTATTTAATGTCGCAATTTGATAGCCATGTAGATGACATAGGCTGGCTTTCACTTATTGTGGCAGTGCTTGCCCTTTTTGCACATTTTTATTTTGAAACAACCGTTATTAGTTTGTCTGTCTCACAATGGCTAGGTGCTATTTTATTGGGATTAGGCCCAGTGGGTGGTGCATTTTATTTATGGGATCATGGTTTAAAGTTCGGTAACCGATCGCTATTAGCCTCATTGAGTTTTTTAACGCCGGTGCTCTCTACCTTTATTTTAATACTCGCCTCGCAGGCTCCCTTTAGTTGGTCAGTATTTATAGCTTTAGCACTTATTTTATTAGGGGCGACGATTAGCAATAAAAAGCCATCGATAAGTTTAAAAAAAGCATAGTTTTAATTTTCCGAGGTATTTTACCAACGCTTAAACTTAAGTGGTAATTTAAGTTTAAGCGTTAATATACAGCTACGCTATGTAGCTGTGTTTATAATCATCCTGAGCTGGGTGATGGTTTTTTAAGTAGTTATGGCCTGCTGCTAAACCAAGTTTATAGTCAAATCGTAAGTCATCATTTGAGCTGCCTAATAACTTACTATAAAGCTTTTGATTTGCAAAAATTTGGATTATTTCTACATCTTTTGGTGGGTTAGCAATAAATGCTAACTCATCTTCGTAGGCTTGCTCATGTTGTAATAAGTAATCTATTGTTTTTGGGCAATAGCCAGATACTTCAACAAATGATTTTAATTTACTTATCCATGCTGATTGAGCCTGAAAAGCTTCATCAACGGTGCGTATAACCACAATTTTGCGTGCGCCACGATTATAGGCTTCGCGTACAGGAAGCGGTGCGGCAAGGCCACCGTCTAAGTAAAAATCAGACTCTGACTGTATCTCGGTTTTACCTAATTCATTTGCGGCTAATGCATTTAACCACGGCGTCAATTTTACACCTTGCTTATATAAAAATGGCAGTGCACTTGACGCTTTTAATAGCTCTCGCCATTGTTGGCCTTCCCCTGTTGGGGATAAAAAATAAGGTTTGCGATCACGGGCATTAGTTGCGGTAATTAATAGCTCACGGTCACCTAAACTGGCTTTTGCGGTTTTAAAATCAAGCGCTCTGTTCACTTCGGTAGTTTTATCAAAGTACCAATCTAGGTCAACAATATGTTTGCCCATTAGGCCGCGACCTAATTGAAAAAAACGTTTATGACGCGAAAGGCCTCTGATCAGGCGTTTAGCATAGCCTTTTTGACGTGCCAAATAGCTCGTTAAGTTTTGAGAGCCTGCAGATGTGCCAATAAACAAGTCAAATGGATCATACTCTTGCTCCAACCAAGCATCGAGTACACCCGCGGTAAATATCCCTCGTTGTCCGCCACCTTCTGCTATCAGCGCTACTTTTGGCTGCACTGAGTCGTTGCATGAATGGGGTGTCGTACTGTTTTGAGATTTCACGCTTTACCTTCCTATTTATTTAGCTGAATTGTGTTGCATACCCTTATAATAATCGCTCAATATTCATAATTAAAATTGATTGTTTAAATCAGTTCTATTGAAAAAACAGAACAAGCTTTTTCATTGCCACTTTTTAAAATAATGTAAAATGGCCCCGACGTAATCAACTTTAATCTGTTTAATAGCATAACAAGCGTTGAGTGTACGCTTGCTTAACCAATTGCTTATCCGTGTTTTATTTGCATTAAAATTTCAAGCGCCTTATGGCGTTTTTCATTATCAAATAAGTCATTGGTGAATATAAGCTCATCGACCCCTAATTGATTTACGATCATTTCTAACTTGTGTTTAATACTGGCTGGCCCACCGGTAACACTTAACCCTAAAAAGCTCTCAACATGAGCGCGCTCTTGTTCGCTCCACAAACCTTCCATTGTTTCTACTGGGGGTTTTAACCACAACTCGTCGCCTCTAATTAACGATAGCACTCGCTGCTTGGATGTAGTTGATAAGTACTGTGCTTCTTCATCTGTATCGGCAGCCACTAAAGGTAATGCCAACATGACATAAGGCTTAGCTAATACACTTGATGGTTTAAATTCTCGTTTATACAAGGCTACTGCATCATGCACAAAACGCGGTGCAAAGTGCCCCGCAAATACATAGGGTAATCCTTTTTGTGCAGCTAACTGCGCACTAAATAAACTTGAACCTAAAAGCCAAATGGGAACATTGGTGTTTTCACCAGGTATTGCTCGCACGCGCTTAGTTCCCTCATAAGGGCCTAATAATGTTTGTAACTCGCTCACTTCATTAGGAAAGTTTTCAGCACGGCTGATATCGTTATTTAATGCACGACTTGTCACAGGATCGCTACCTGGGGCGCGCCCTAACCCTAAATCAATTCGATCTGGGTATAAACTTTCTAAGGTGCCAAATTGCTCAGCAACAACTAAAGGAGCATGATTAGGTAACATAATTCCACCCGACCCTACGCGTATTTTTTTAGTGTGACCGGCTATGTGCCCCACCAAAATTGAAGTAGCCGCACAAACAATCCCAGGCATATTGTGATGCTCGGCTAACCAAAAACGATTAAAACCGAGTTCCTCAGCTTTTTGCGCATAGGCTGTACTTTTATTTAAGGTGTCACTCACAGTGGCACCTTTAGGCATAGGCGCCAGTTCTAATAACGAAAAAGGAATGGTTGATAACAAAGTAGCACCTCCAAATTAAATAGCGATTTATGGCGCGTTAACCATAAATAATGAGTCTACGGTAAGAGATGGGGGGACATTACAGTCAATTCAAGGCGCCTTGCCTTTTAAAAGCTAAATAGCGATGTGACTGAACAACAATTAAGTTAGCTATTTTTAGCAGCAGCGTGTTGACGCTTTAGTTTATACGCCTCTGAATCAAGCCCTTTTTTCCAATAGCCCGATGCAACAATTTGACTGCGCGGTATAGCTAATTCATCAGTTAATATGGTTTTTGCTTTACGGACTAATCCGGCTTCAAGTGCCATAAATACAATAGGTTGTTGCTCACTAAGTGGTAGCGATTTTAATGCGTTTATCATATCTGTATCGGGGTTATTTGTTATTAACCAAGTTACATCACGCGAGGAGTCTAAGCTAATCACATCATCTTTTGTTGGTGCATGAATAATCGCGTCAATTTTTGCGTTTATAGGCAATTGTTGCACGTAGCCTTTAATTGCATTAACCGAAGTTAAATCGCCAAGTAATAGATAATATGAATGATCATAGTTATCCAACTTTTTAGGGCCTGGCCCTGCTATACCCACTTCATCGCCTACTTTTGCTTCTTTAGCCCAATTAGTGGCTGGACCTTGGTGCATATTTATCACAAAGTCGAGGGTAAGTGCACCAGTGTGCTCATCAACATGTCTTATAGTGTATGAACGCATACACGTAGTTTTAATATTAAAGTCAACGAGGCCATTTTGTGGAATAAGCACCTTAACGTAGTTACCAATGTATTGGGCACTCAGGTCGTTAAACTCATCTGAGCCAACAATAATGCGTTGTAGATGTGGGGTTATTTGCTTTGTGCTTAATACGGTTGCTTTGCGTACTTTTTTACCCATATAAATTTACCTCATTAAAAAAGATGAATTGCACAACGCCCCATTGGTTGATAAAATCAACTATAACAATTTAATTGACTTTGTCAACTATAATGGAGTTATTATGAACTCATCATTGGCCAATACATTATTTGCTTTAATGCAAAATTATCGCGTTACCATACGCGAAGCCATTAATGCAGGTGAGCTTGGGTTAAACGCGATGCATGTGCGTTGCCTGCATATTATTGCAGCGACACCTCAGTGCACTGCTAACGATATTGTGAATCAAACCCAACGCGACAAAGCCCAAATAGCACGGTTAGTGAAAGAACTGCTCGCGCTAAACTTAATTCATAAAAATGCCAGTAAGCATGACAAGCGTTGTTTTATTCTGTCGTTTACCGCACAAGGGTGCACGCTTTACGACAAATTATTAAACGCTGAGCAGCATGTAAATGCGCAAATGTGTAAAAACTTAAACCCACAGCAAATCAATGACTTTTTACATACTGCCCAACAAATGATCAAAAACATGGATTGATCTACCATTCATTACTTGGCATAACTGATACAAAACGCATATACTGTACACTTATACAGTATATGCATTTTAGGTTGTGTTATGTTTGTTATTCCCATTTATATAGAGGCCGGTGTTTGCGGGTTTGAATCGCCTGCAGCACAATATACAGAGCTTGGCGTTTCACTTGATGAGTTATTAATAAAGCATCCTGATGCCACGTTTATTGGGATAGCGTCTGGGTGCTCTATGCAAGAAATTGGTATTTTTGAGGGCGACTTACTGTTGGTTGACCGTGCAGAAATACCAAAAGATGGCGATGTTATTGTGGCTAACTTAAATGGTTTATTTGTATGTAAGCTGCTTGATAAGACCAATGCACGCTTGCTATCAGCCTCTTCTGCTTATAAGCCGGTGCAATTGACTGAGTCAGATGAGTTTCAGCTTGAAGGTGTGGTAACTCGCTCTATTAGGCTGCATCGCCAAAGCCCTGAGTTACTTTCATGTATGCCTTAGTTGATGCCGTTGCTTTTTATGCCAGTGCAGAAAAAGTATTTGATCCGGCTATTCGCTCAAAACCTGTGGTGGTGCTTACCAATAATGACGGCTGTGTGTGTGCGGTCTGCCCAATTGCGCGTAAGCTTAATATTCCTAAATTTGGCCCTTACTTTAAAGTTAAGCAGTTACTAGAACAAAACAATGTGGTTGTACGCTCTAGTAACTATGAACTATACGCTAATTTAAGCGACCGGATGATGAGTGTAATTGGCCGCTTTTGTGACACCCAGCATGTTTACAGTATCGATGAATCGTTTTTACACTTTAATGGTTATCAACCTTTAATTAACGATTGGCAAGCATATGGGCAACTAATTAGGCGTACTGTATGGCGCGAAACCAAACTCCCTGTTGGGGTTGGCTTTGGGCCAACACCGACCTTAGCCAAAGCCGCTAACCATGCAGCTAAAAAACTAACTGGCTTTAATGGTGTTGCAGTGATTGACGATGAAGTAAGTCGCCGCACTATTTTGCAACGAATGCACTGCCAAGATGTTTGGGGGGTGGGCAAACGTTTAGCTAAAAAGCTGGCTCTCATGGACATTCATACCGCGTGGCAACTGGCTGAGCAAAGCCCAAAAACAATTCGCCGCCAATTTAGTGTGGTGCTTGAGCGCACAATTAACGAGCTCAACGGCATTACCTGTTTAAACTGGGATGATGTACGCCAAGATAAACAAGCTATTTTTTCAACTCGTAGTTTTGGTCAGCGACTTTGCGACCCCGATGCAGTTAAAACCGCCCTAATAAATCATGCTAGTGTAGTTGCACAAAAATTAAGAGCGCAACAGTCGCTCACTCATCGTATTTATATTTTTGCTGCCAGCTCATCACATGAACACGCCTTTTATAAAAAGTCAGTTATGCATCAATTTGATCCGCCTACTAACGATACTCGCGTTATGGCCAATGCGGTATCAAAGAGTTTTGAGCAAATATATCAACCGGGAATTCGATTTTATAAATGTGGTGTGGGCGCATTAGAGCTCAGCCTGCAGCAGTTTCAACAACATCATTTATTTGATAAGCAAACCGATAACCCGCAGTTAATGAGCTGTTTAGATGCTATTAATCATAGATACGGTAAAGGAATGCTTAGCGTGGCGAGCAGCCAATTAAATGATCATTGGCATATGAACAGGGCTTTTTTATCGCCGCAATACACGACTCGTTGGCGTGATATTCCAAAAATACAGTGTTAGTCGGCAACTTTAATAAATTCACATTCTACACTCGGATTGTCCAATGTGTATTTAAGCGTATTGCTGGTTAAAAAAGTAATGCTTTGTTTAATCGTTCCTTCATGGATAGGATTATCACAGCGGCTCATGCGTAAGCTATTTTCTAGGCCATCTGTTTTATATTTTAGCGAGCTGGTAATAAAACAATAATTTGGTTTTTCAATCGTACGAGTACCATTGTGTAAGGAGTTAAACAAAATCTCTTTGCCTAAGCTAAAACCTTGCTCAGGATCTTCAGGGTTATTAAATTGTAATCGGCTATTAGTACATAACCCAGAATTACTGGAGGTCACTTCGTAATTACCCAGCTTAGTTTGTAACAGCGGAATAAAGCGAGTTTTATTACTTGGGCCTGCTACTGCATAGCAGCTAAAAAGGCTTATGGTAAGTAAAACCAGTGTGAAAAATTTCATTATAGGCTCTATCCTCGTGTATCAAATATGATCAAGCACTGTGACTATGCTTAGCTATTTCTAACTATAACAGAGATTTACTATAAAAGATGTGAAGTCGTTATACCATAAACACGTCTTTAAACTGTATTTAAAAATACGTAGCTCACAGCAAATACGATTACATTTTAAAACAGTTCAGTTAGTGAAATAAGAGGATGTGAAGGATAGCGCAAGCTGTATCAAAACCTAAGCAACATAAAATGCATTACCCCTAACCCAAAGTAATGCATTAATAGTCAAAAGTGAGCGATTACTGCCAATACTTAGCAAATAATTGCGGGTAATTTTGTTTTAAAAACTTAGGTTTGTCTTTAAAGCGCTTACCTTTAGGTTGTTCAAGCCCTGAGGGGATAAAGGGTAACTCATCGTCATTACGTTCTTCATATAACAAACCTGCAATTAGGTCATACTCATCTAAATACGGGTAAGGTTGCTCGTTTAAAAAATAAAGTGGTGTGCACTGTGCAAGGCTATCGGGGTTTTCTAACGCTGCTTTAAATACCGCTTCACCCCGAGAAATTAGCCAACAACGAAATTCAGAAAAACCATATTCATCATTACAACCAGCTATTACAAACGCCGCACCAAATAAATCCCAAGTATAACTTTGGCGCATACAAATACTAAACTGTTTATCAAATTCAATAAGCTGCTCGTCGGATAAATCACTCAATGCAGCCTTAAGGGATTGGCATACAGACTCAGGCTCTGCGGTTCTGTCGTTTACAGTTACCAATCGCCAAAAATCAGTTAAGGTTAAATCGCTCATGCAATGATCTCTTTTACCCGACCTACTTGACCATCTTCTAACTGTACTTTAATACCGTGCGGATGATTAGGTGACTTAGTTAATAAACGCGACACAATACCAATGGTTAAAGTACCACTGCGTTGATCTTGTTTAAGCACAATATTAACCTCAGTGCCGGGTGTTATTTGTGAACGTGTTGGAACAGCCATATATAATCTCTTTTGCTATTTTTGGGGATTATAGCCTGCTTAATAAAATCACTCCATATTAAAGCTTTTAAAGGCCCTATAAATGCATAATTCAAGCTAATGTGAAGAATAAACAAAACCCATCGTACACATTATGGCTGCTTAGAAAATGAAATGGCATTGGCTTTAATATGTATGTTCAAGCTGGCTAACGCATTACAAATAAGCTGCTCAATGTAATCAAACTGATTTTTTTGTTTAGCCTGCTCTAGTGCAATATCATCAATAAAATAACAACTTACTTTAAACTTAGAAGGTAAATTGTTTAAGTCTGCTGAATGGGTAAGAAAGCTAAAGTCCTCCACAATATCTTTTATTTGCTCACAAGCGAGCGTTAATTGCTGACGAATACGTTTATCTAGCTGCTTTTGGGTTTTGGTCATCGTTTATTGCTGCTCGCGAGCTTGTTGTTCTTTAAATTCTTTGTAACTGTCTTGCTGCTGTTTAACACACTCATGGTATTCCTTATCTGCCATGTGGCTGCATTCACCCAACCGCGCTGATTGAATTTCATGGTAGCGGCTATCGCTGCTACATCCCGCTAACACCAATAATGCGGATAACGAAAATAGATATTTTAACTTATTATTTAACATTCAAAATTCCTACTATTTTAACGGGAAAACTACTGATTTTCGTTATTTTTGCTGTATATTGCACTGGTTTTGTATTTATAACCGTTAAGGGCACGTTATGATGTTGTCGCAGTTACAAGAGCTGTTCCAGCGTATCGATAAAAGTAAACTATTTCAATCATTTGTTATTGCAGTTATTGTTGTTTCTGCATTGACCGTGGGCGCACATACTTATTCATTGCACCCAACCGCCGAACTCGTTCTACATTGGATGGATATAGGCATAACGGTGTTTTTCTTAATTGAACTGATTATTCGCTATATTGCCAGCAAAGGTATCAAGGACTTTTTCTCCAAAGGTTGGAACATTTTTGACTTCATTATCGTGATCGGAAGTTTATACCCCGCGGCAGGCTCTACTATTTTTATTGCTCGACTGCTGCGTATTTTCCGCGTGTTACGATTAGTCTCAATGATCCCAGAACTGCGCTTATTAGTAAATTCGCTAATAAAAGCAATACCGCAAATGGGCTACATCGCACTACTCATGTTCGTTATATTTTATATTTATGCCGCCACTGGCAGTATGTTGTTTGCTGATATAAATCCGGTACTTTGGGGCGATGTGTCTATTTCTATGCTCACCCTGTTTAGAATAGCCACCTTTGAAGATTGGACTGACGTCATGTACGAAACCATGGCCGTGTACAAATTAAGTTGGATTTTTTACCTAACCTTTATCTTTTTAACTGCATTTGTGTTTTTAAATATGATGGTTGGCGCTATTTTAGAAGTGATGAGTGAAGAGCATCGCAATGCACGAGAAGAGCAAGCCGATATAGACTCACTCCCTGCCACCCAAGGCCAAGTAAACGAATTAAAAGCACAACTAGCAGAGTTAAAAGAACTACTTAAAAATAAGTAGCAGGGATAAAAAGGGCATGCATTTGCTTGCCCTTACACTTTAAATTTACCCACCAACACCGTTAAAATTGACGAAAGACGATTCATTTCGTTGCCGTTCTCACTGGTGGTCACGGCAATATCACTCACCTCATCAGCCGCATTTTTAATTTCAGTAACATTGCGGTTTATATCTTCAGCTACATGTTGTTGCTCTTCAGCAGCGGTGGCTATTTGGGTATTTAAATCGCTAATATGAACGATAGATGCCGTGATCTCACTAAATTGTTGCTGCGCCGAATGCGCAAGCTCGACAGTTTTATTAGTGGTTTCTATACTGCGTTGCATATCTTTAGAAACTTTAGATGACATAGTGCGTAGTTTATCAAGCTGTGAAGCCACTTCTTCGGTTGACTCAGCGGTTCGTTGCGATAACGCGCGCACTTCGTCGGCCACCACAGCAAAGCCGCGTCCGTGCTCACCGGCACGTGCAGCTTCTATTGCAGCATTTAAGGCCAATAAGTTAGTTTGTTCTGAAATACCGCGAATAACACTGAGTATCGACATAATGTTTTCGCTTTCAGTATCTAGCTGAGTAATATCTGCTGAGGCATTGTTTATTACCTCACATAGCTGAACCACACTTTCCACAGTTTGTGTAATAACCGATTGCCCCAAGTCTGATGCTTGCTGTGTTTGAACAGCCAAATCCGCTGCATTTGCACAACTGCTAGACACTTCGTTTGCGGTGGCAGCCATTTCATTAATAGCCGTAGCTGCCATCTCTAAAGCTTGTTGCTGTTGGCTGAGGAGCTTGTTAATTGTGCCGCTTGCGATGAGGTTTGTGATGAGGTTTTACTTACATTTTGCGCGCACTCATTAATTTGAGTTACCAGCTCGCTGATCAAGTTTAAAAATAAATTAAAGCTATTAGCCAGTTTAGCGGTTTCATCTTTGGTTTTTATTGTTAAGCGTTGGGTTAAATCACCGCCACCTTGCGATATTTCAGTTAAGCCATCACTCACTTCAACAATAGGGGCTGATATTAATTTAGAAATATAACTCGCTATAGCAACAAATACGGCAATTAATATCGCACTAATAACCAATATGGTATAAGCCATGATATTCGCCGTGCTCATCACTTCGGCTTTCTCTACTACCCCAATAAACTTCCAGCCTAAGGTAGCAGAGGTATGAATATTAGCCATATATTGTTTACCATCTATCTCTACATCAAACAGCCCTTGGGTATTTTTAGCTAAGTCGGCGTATTTTCCCCCTCAAGATCTGCTAAGTTTTTAAATCGGTAATCTGGGTGTTTAACATCCACCAGCACACTGCCACTATCTTCAATCAACATTAAATAACCGGTTTCGCCTAATTTAATATCGGCAATAATATCGGTAAGCCCGCCTAATGATACATCCATTCCTTGGGCGCCAATTAATTGCCCGTTATCAATAATCGCTTTAACCGTAGTTATACGATGTTGCAACGTAAAATTATCACGCCTATTTTACAAAAAAAACTTGCTATATTCAGGTATGAGAGATGGTAAAGCGATCATCTAGCTACAATAAATTTATTTGTGCTCATTACTCTATCCCAATAATCATTATGATATTGAACTATAATTGGTTTAACGGAATTTTAAGGTAGATTATGCCGTTATCTTCGGCGGGAGGTGGGTTGCCGGCTCTAATATTCATTTGAATAGCAGGTAAAATTAAGCGAGGCATAGGTAATTCTTCGTCACGGCTATCGCGCATTTGAACAAACTGCTCTTTGCTTATTTTAGTCTTTACATGAATATTTGTTTCTTTTTGTTCTTTTACTGTGACCGCAAAACGGTGATTTCGTTTTTCAGTCGGATAATCATGGCATACATAGATTGTTGCCTCATCGGGCATCGAGAGTAGTTTTTGGATTGAATCGTATAATGTTTCAGAGCTACCACCTGGAAAGTCGCACCTTGCAGTGCCTACGTCAGGCATAAAAATCGTATCACCAACAAAAATGGCCTCTTCATTTATAATGTAAACTAAGTCGGCGGGTGTATGCCCCGGTGTGTGCATTACTCGTATCGATAACTGGCCAACATTAAAACTATCTCCATCTTTTAATAGTCGGTCAAAATCAGCCCCATTGGGTAAAAATTCTTTTTCAAGATTAAATAGCGCCTTAAAGCTTTGTTGTACCGTTTTGATATGTTCACCTATGGCGATTTTAGCACCAAAGTGTTTTTTAAAATAAGGAGCTGCAGAGATATGATCGGCATGAGCATGTGTTTCGAGAACCCACTCTAATGAAAGAGAATGGCTTTGAAGGTACTCGCCGATTTTTTTGGCGCCTGATTCACAGCTGCGACCTGATTTATAATCAAAATTTAAAACGGGATCAATCAAGATTGCTTGCTGAGAGTTACTATCAGAAACAACATAACTAAAGGTTTCGCTATCGTCATCAAGAAATGTGTGAACATGAAATTTACTGTGCATAATATTCTCCAATAAGTCTGAACTCATCACTTGAATTAATAAAAATGACCGGAAGCAATAATATAAACGTTGGTAAAGGCCATGAAGATATTAGCGATTTAATTATTAAATAAAAAGGGCTAGCAAATGCTAACCCTCAAAGTAAATATTATTTATTATCAACAATAATACGTAACATACGACGCAGTGGCTCTGCTGCGCCCCATAAAAGCTGATCGCCTACGGTAAAAGCGCTAATATATTTTGGCCCCATGGCGAGTTTGCGAATACGTCCTACTGGAATACTTAATGTGCCTGTCACTTTAACCGGTGTTAAATCTGTAGCTGTAATATCACGCTCATTCGGGATCACTTTAACCCACTCATTGTGTGACGCTAAAATTTGTTCAATTTTCTCAACGCTGATATCTTCACGAAGCTTAATTGTCATCGCTTGTGAGTGACAACGCATTGCACCAATGCGAACACATAAGCCATCAACAGGCACAGGTTGCTTAGAGGAACCTAAAATCTTATTCGCTTCAACTTGCGCTTTCCACTCTTCTTTTGATTGACCTGATGGCATTGGTACATCAATCCAAGGGATCAAGCTGCCCGCAAGTGGCACGCCAAATTGATCTTGTGGTAAATCGCTTGACGCAATTTGCTGCGTGACGAGTTTATCAATTTCTAAAATAGCCGCTTGCGGATCGGCTAATTTGTCAGCCACACTTGCGTGGATAGAGCCCATTTGCGCGATCAGCTCTTTCATATTACGCGCACCAGCACCTGAGGCTGCTTGATAAGTCATTGGGCTGACCCACTCAATCAAATCTTGCTCAAATAAACCACCCAGCGCTAATAACATCAATGAAACTGTGCAGTTACCACCCACATACGTTTTAACGCCTTGCTCAAGGCCTTGTTCAATCACATCTTTATTGACAGGGTCTAGTACAATAATACTGTCGTCGCTCATCCGTAGTGCTGATGCAGCATCAATCCAAAACCCGTGCCAACCCGCTTCACGTAATTGTGGATACACAGCTTTGGTATAATCACCACCTTGACAAGTAATGATAATGTCCATTTTTGCCAGTGAGTCAAAATCCATTGCATCAAGTAATGGCTTTGCAGGACCCGCTAAATCAGGGCCAAGTTGGCCGGTTTGTGAGGTGGTAAAAAAAGTGGTGTCGATATGAGCAAAATCATTTTCTTGTTGCATACGCTCTAGTAATACAGAGCCAACCATGCCCCGCCATCCGACTAATCCTACTTTTTTCATTGTTTGTTCCACTGTTTGAGTCATAAGAAATACCTAATTCATTAAAAATTAAAATTCATTGCGTGAGATTTAATTTTTAGAACAGTTAATCTAGCACCCTATACCCTGCAAAACTAGTCAATAACAGCTAACTTAAAATTATTTCATATGCTTTTTTTAATTCTGAAATTAATAACGGCACAAAAAAAGCCCTACACAAGGTAGGGCAATTATTGTAAGTTTTTATATTCGCCTTCCTAGGCTATTTTGAATTAGAACTGATATTTGTACTCAACAGAGAACTCAGTCCCTTTTTCTTTTGAGCGAGTTAGCGTACCAGCAGATTCAATTTCTGATTTTTGCCCCAAAATATTAAGCACTTTAAACTTAATACTTGAGTTAAAATCAGGGTAGTAAGTATAATTCAAATCAACTGAGTGGAATGGCTGTTCCATCCAATCATCTTGCCCTTCTATACCAGGGATAATAATACGCTCACCAAATACGTTATAAACCAATGTTGCAGCATGTTCACCTGATGGTGCATCATAGCCAAGCTGCATATTCACAACATATTTAGAATGTCCCGTTAAACGACGTTTAGTATTAGTGATCGCCGCAGATACACCAGTTTGATCAACAATAGCTTGACGGTCTAGGTTTATCTCAGAATCACTGAGTGTAACATTACCACTCATAAATACATCTTGCCAAAAACCACCTAAGAAAGTGAAATCTTTAAGATAATCAAACTCAACGCCGGCAACATAGCCATCTTCAGCATTGGCAATACGTACAAGTGGCGGTCCATCTTGAGAAGGAGATTGCACCGACTCAATTGGATCAATCATGTCTTTATAAAACAGACCAACAGAGAAGTTTTCACCAGTATCAAAGTAGTTTTCCCAGCGGAAATCGTAATTTTTGATTTGCGTTGTACGTAATCCAGGCGTACCGCCAACAGGATATTCAGTTAACGGATCAATGTAAGTAGATTCAGATATCTCACGTAAATCAGGACGTACAACCGTTTCACCGTAGCTTAAACGCCATTGTGTTTGGTCGTCCTGAATATAAGTGAATGCAAGCGCACCATAAATATCATCTTCTTGAAACGCTAAGTTACCTAAATCATCATAATCGATTGAAGGATCTAAGCCACCAGTAAACGGGTCAAGTGGCACTGACACTTGCCTGAAATCTTCCCAACGTAAGCCACCTGTCAAACGCCATTTATTATTGAAGAAAAAATCAGCTTCAAAATAATAAGCATCTGTTTTTTGTGCTGAGCGGTAATCATCACCTGCAAACGTTGTATCATTAAGTATGGGTAGATTTAGTTCTGCGTTAGCTATTGCATCATCAGAAAGAATCGTATTCAGCTCATTGCCATTTAAATCAAGGTCTTTAAATGCGCGAGTGTTTATGTCAAAGCGACGATTCGAAGCTGAGCGCTCTTTAGAGACATAATCAGCACCTGATTTTAATTCTATATCCAAACCATCTAACATGATTGGAAAAGTAAAATTAAACCCGTAGTTTTCTACTTCATCATTAAGGTCTTGGAATGTATAACGAGCAGCCGTTGTGGCATTGGTTAATGCGATTTCATTAACTAAATCATAATTACCATCTTCGTTTGCATCATTTACAATGAACCGCGTCTGCATATTTCCTGGTGCATAACGGTTTGAGCGGCCGTTTGAGTATTTCCAATCAAAACCTGCATAGTTAAGAAAATCGAATGTATGCATGCCTTTGATTTGGTTTACTATTAACTCTCTCTCTTCATACCTTACATCGTAAGAACGAATACGCTTATTATCAGACTGGTTATTATTCTCATCAATACCTAGACGATCACGAATTTTATCTTCGGTGTCGCGTAAAATCAGCGTACTAAGGTCAATGCGATGAGCATTATTATACTCAATACCAAAGTTTACCATTCCAGACATTTTCACATTATGCTCAGTGGCAATGATTTTATCGTAACCACGCACCATAGCAGCACTGTTCTCACCTAAACGGAAGTCTTCGCCTTGGTACTCTTCGCCAACAAAATATTTGTTATCATAGCTAACCGCTGATAAAAAGCCGTAACGCCAATCACCTGACTCAAAACTATTACCCAGTGTTGCTGTAAACTTAGTATTGGGGTTTACACTTGTTGCTTGCGGGTCATAATCACGGTTTAAATCAAGTGCTAAAGCACGACTTTGCTCTGGTGTGAGATCATCTAATGATTGCCCAGAGTTATAAATATCCATGATTGAATCTGGTATTTCACGGGTGCCATCATCAACACCATACCAGTCATTCGAGCCGCCATTGTACTCAATGCCATCATCAAAGTTATTGGTGTTATAACCAAGCTGACCTGATACATCAAAAACAAATTGGTCTGGAATGCTTTTTAAGCGTATATCCACATTACCACCACCAAAAGAGGCTGGCATAGAAGGAGAATAAGACTTTTGCACAGACAAACTTTCAATAATTCCTGATGGAAATAAATCAAGCGGGATGACTGAGCGGGTCGGATCAGGACTTGGCACTGCTGCACCATTTAACTGAGTACTTGAATAGCGCTCACCTAAACCACGTACATAAATAAATTTACCATCGACTAAAGTTAAACCCGTTACACGGCGTAACGCAGATGCCGCATCACTATCGCCACTACGGGATATTTGGTCAGCACCCATAATATCGGCAACAAATGCTTGTTGTTTTCGCTCTTCAAGCACGGCTGTTGCAGTGCCTTTTAAACGACTTGCGCTAACCACAACCTCCTCAAGTACAGCCTCATCTTCGGCTTCAGCAGCATGTGCTGAAACGCTTAAACTACATAAAATTGCTGCGGAAAGTGTGGATAAGCAAAACTTTTTAGAAAACTGTTTCATGTTTACCTCTATCTGAAATAAGTTACAGAAAGTGTTAAAAAAGGTACTAGTACTATGTGCTAGCACCCATTCTTACTGTGTTATTCCAGACCTACTGTCCAGCCAGCTGTCCAGTCATTATCACTCGATACAGCACCAATATGTGATGTAGTATCGAAGAAGCTATCTACAGCGTTTACATCTGTAGGAGTTGTTATATCAATAGTATAGATACCATTAACTACGTCAGTTTGTCCTGATGCTACTAAGTTACCTAACGTCGCTGTCCACCAGTTTTCTACGCTAAAATCAACACCACTTGGGTCTTTGAAGTTCTCAGAACAGGCGATAACCGATGACTTAATCGTTAAGGTGCCATCTTGTGCATTTTTAACTGTTTCACTTTCAGTAAATATTGGTGCACCATTTTCATCTACTGGAATACCTTCAACCTCTAGACACTCACCCATGCCTACTGGGCCTGTTACAATCGTGTTATAGATTTGCGCACCCGTTCCCTCACGGAAGTACATGCCTTCACCGTCATCTTCACCTTTAAAGGTATTACCAATAATGGTTAAGTTAGCAATCATTGGATTTGATTTAGGCATTTTAGATGGTGTTTTACCGTCATTATCGGCTTCTATACCACGGTTAGCATCTGAGTTATCTGCAGCTTGCTTAACAAGGATGTGCTGAAGCTTACCTTGGAAACCATTATCCCAATCGATGCTGTCATCTTGAATACTAGTTAGCACAAGGTATTTAGCCTGCACATTACCACCAAAGAACTCAACACCGTCATCAGCATTTTGATGAACTTGTAAATACTCTACAGTAGTACCAGAACCCACAGCACCAAACGTAATACCGTTAATTTCATTACCAGGTGACAGTAAGTAGCCGCCATTCATAACGCGAACATAACGTAATGTTCCAGAATTATCTGCAGTGTCAGTACCACCAAAAACAGCACCGGCTTCAACACCTTCAACTTGTAGCGCACACTCGCCTGTTTCTGGACATTTATTAGATGGCGCATTACCTAGTAGTACTAAACCGCCCCATTGACCTGCTGCCGTTGCTTGACCAGCAACATCTTGACTTGAAGTAAATGAAATAGGCTTATCTTTAGTACCGTTGGCTTCAATTTTAGAGCCACGGCTAATGACAATATAATCTTTACCGTTACGACCATAAACAGTAACGCCAGGCTCGACAGTTAGAGTTGCAGAGTCAGCATTATCATTACCAACAAAAACAGCGCCATCAACTGCGTATAAGTTACCCGCTGTTAATGTTAAGTCTGACGTTATACGGCCAGATATTTCACATGTTGTCGTTACGTTATCCGCTGGTGAAATTGAAGTAGTACCTGCAGGACAACCAGCAACTGCAGCAGGTGCTGTCACTTCTCCACCACCATAACCAAATGCCCAACCTTCACGCCAATCGTCAGAATCATTTAGAGCACCGACAAAATCAACCGTATCAAAGAAGGCATCAACCGTATTAGCAACATCTTGTCCTGCACCTAGTAGTGGCGAACCAGCAATTGGTTGACCATTCACACCAAGCATAGGCTTGTCGTTGATCACATTACCTGTTTGTTGACTAAACCAAGACTCAAGCGCAAGCAACGTAGAACCGTCAGCACCTTTTGGATCTTTAAAATTCTCACCATTGGTACATGACATAAAGGTGTTTTGCATCAAAATAGTGCCATCATTAGCATTATTAACGGTTTCACTATCAGAGAATAATGCATCTCCGTTATCATCCAGCGCAATACCTTCTAATTCTAAGCACTCGCCCATTTCATCAGAGCCTGTGATCACTGAATTATATAAATGTAAGCCGGTACCTTCACGCAGGTAAATGCCTTCGGCTTCATCTTCACCTTTAAAGTTATTACCAATAATGGTTAAGTTTGAAATAATAGGCAAAGACTTAGGCTCTTTTGATGGCGTTTTACCATCGTTATCGGCTTCAATACCGCGGTTAGCATCAGTCGAATTTTTATCTTGCTCAACATACACAAACTGCATTTTACCTTGATAACCGTTATCCCAATCAATACTGTCATCGTCGATGCTCGTTAAAACAACATGCTTTAAGTTAACTGCACCACCGAAAAACTCAACACCGTCATCAGAGTTATTATGTACTTGCAAGTAATCAACGGTAGTACCTGAACCTACGGCACCAAAGGTAATACCGTTTAGCTCATTACCGGTTGAAAGCTCGTAACCAGCGTTTTTAACAACAACATATTTTAACGTACCAGAGCTATCCGCATTATCAGTACCGCCAAATACCGCACCTGCTTCCACACCTTCAACTTGCAGTGCACAATCACCTTCAGCAGGGCATTTATTTGAAATACCATTCCCAAGTAAAACCATGCCGCCCCATTGTCCAGAGGCTGTTGTTTCGCCCATTACATCTTGTTTTGATGTGAAAATGATAGGGTCGCTTTTGGTCCCTGTCGCTTCAATTTTAGAATCACGGCTTACGACTAAGTAATCAGACCCATTGTTACCAAAAATAACGGCTCCAGGTTCAATGGTAAGGGTTGCGCTATCTGCTTTATCTTTACCTACAAACACAGCGCCATCTAATGCCCAAAATGCATCCGTCGTTAATGTCGTATCTTCAGTGATTTCACCTGAAAGCACTTGCACTTTTACTTCACGACCCAAGGCAGCTGAAGCTTCAGTAGAAAGACTTTGACTATATTCACCTGGAAGATCAGTTGGCACTGGTGGTGTAGGTGGTGTAGGTGGTGCTACTGTTTCTTCAACATTAATATTAATATCACCACCGCCACAACCAGCGAGTGTAATTGCAGAAGCCAAAAGGCTGATCTTAAATAAACCAGATAATTTCATTGTTCACTCCGTTAAGATATTTAATTATTTTATTAGCGCATTAAGTAAAAACCCAAGTCACGTTAAAACACGAAAGTCATGCTTTAAGATCACTTGAGTTTTTCAACGAGCACTACCTTACGGGAGCTATGTGACAATACAGTTACACTTTAATAAACATAAAATGACAATGTAATTTATTTAAATAACAACCTGTTATGATAAATTTAAACGAAAAAAACCGCCCTAAGGCGGTTTTGGTGTTGCGATTATAAAACAGGTTTTGTAATCAAACTGGCAGCGTTTAAATTACAATAGTAGCGTTGGCAAATTATAACAATGCGGTGCGTAATGTTTCCGCGTGTAACTTTTCACGCTTGACATATTTGATCCATTGTTCAGCCAATCGCTGCGATTTTTTGTGTTTCTCGGCTTGCTCAAACGCTAAAATAGAGGCATCAAAATTTTGCATGCTGTATTGGGCCATACCTAATGCAACATAAGCGTTGGATTCAAAATCAAGTGAACCTTTATCTAATGCTAACCGAGCAGCATCAGCGGCATCTTCAAATTGCTCTAAGTTAACAAGTACTTCAGCCATACGTTGATCGTACTTACCGTGTTCCGAAAGCTCTGCCGCTTTTGCAAAATAACTAACTGATTTATTATCTTCTTTAGCTTGCACCATGGCTTCTGCGATAAATGCATAATTCTTCGCAGACTTTTCAGCAACGCCTGATTCAATCGCTTTACTCATTACACTGGCGGCTTTGTAAGCAAGCTGATTGTATAAATATACCTGTGCAAGCTGCCTTAGATCAGATTTAGAGGTTAAAAATCCTTGCTGATAAGCCGCTTCTAGGATTGCTAGCTGTTGTTTTTCTTTGCCTGTTTCGCCATACATACCACCGAGTTGCACCCAGTATTCAGGCTTGTTATAAAGCTTTACCATACGCTCAAGTACAGCAACAACATTGTCAGTTTGATTAAGTGAATAATACATAGCACGTTGCAGTACTAACCAGTTTTCTTTTGGCTGTTTGCCTTCGCTATCGCTTTGGGCAATCGCTAAATTAATATTATCAATGCCTTTTTGGTAATCTTTTAACTGATAATACGCTTGTGATTTAAGTACATAATAGGCATCAGTTTTAGGCTTGGTATTAATTGCATCCCACTTAGCTAAGAAATCAATTACCTTATTGTAATCACTGTTTGCCATTGCTAATTGCGCTAAGCTAAACGTAGTGCTGACACGTAATGTTTCTGGAATACCTTCTTCTGCTATCACCTTTTCAAATGATGCAATTGCTTTAGGCAAATCATTTTCGTTGTAATAAATAAAGCCATAAAAATTATACATCATGGCGATTTCATAGGAATTCATACTAGAAGAACGTTCTTTGATGCTATCAAGCGCCTCAAGTCCCGCTTTGGCATCACCATCATCAGCTAATTTTTGCGCGCGTGCTAATTGGCTATACACTTTTTCACGCAGTGCTGGCACCTTAGTGGTTTTTTGTTCTTGTGCGTAAACACTACCAAGCGTAACTCCTGGCAACATAGAGACTAAACTTGGCAGCGCAACACTGCTGCCTATCGCAAAAGTACACACTAATGCTGTTTTTAATAATTTCATAATCGCAATCCTCTGTTTCTAGCCGTTAATTTGGAAAGAAATTTTATT
The DNA here is from genome assembly GCF_005886925.1 of Pseudoalteromonas sp. S3260. Lineage (NCBI taxonomy): Bacteria > Pseudomonadati > Pseudomonadota > Gammaproteobacteria > Alteromonadales > Pseudoalteromonadaceae > Pseudoalteromonas > Pseudoalteromonas sp. S3260. The sequence continues at coordinate 39,853 of NZ_PNCV01000022.1, read as the reverse complement.
CTGCACACCTGCAACTTCAACAGCTTCGCCGTCGATCACACGTGGTTTATATTTAAACTTAAGTGCCGCATCCATCGCCGCTTGGTCAAATAATGACTCAGGTTCAGCTTTAATAACTTGTGGCTCTTTCACTGTGCCTTGCTTAGTCACTGTAAACTCAACAATGACATACCCTTCAATACCACGCGACAAAGCACGCCTTGGGTATACCGGTGCCACTTTTACTATGGGTAAATACTCACCATCACTGGTTTCTAATGCTAATCCACCCGCTAGATTTACATCAGCATCGACATTGGCAGCAAAATCAAAGTTGTTGCTAGCAGCGTTGTTATCGCTACTTTGCATTTGTGGCGATTCCATTGGCGGTGGCGGCTCTTTAGGTGTTGGCGGCTTTTGTGGTTTACGTTCCTTTTTTTGTACTGTTTCTTCTTTTTTCAAACGGACAAAATCTAACACATTCCCTTTTGCAGGCTCCGTCATGGCGCCTTCACCACCGGTGATCAATGCCTGCATACCTAAAAACAGCATAAAGGTCACCACACCCGCTATAATTAACGCAAGTACATAACGCATCACTCGTTACCCTTCTTGAGCCGCTATTGAAACATCAAATACACCCGCTGCACGCGAGGCATCCATGACTTTTATCAAGGTTTCTGTGGTGGCTTTTTTATCGGCCTGAATAACTACACTGCCTTGTGGATTTTCCGCTTTTAAGCGCTCAATGTTGGCTTGTACAGCACGTACATCTATTTGACGTTTATTGATCCAAATTTCGCCTTGATCTGAAATGGCCACTAATATGTTAGCCCGCTCTTTTTTAACTGCGGTTGCCGCTTCTGGACGGTTTACATCAATACCCGCTTCTTTAACAAACGAGGCTGTCACGATAAAGAAAATAAGCATAATAAATACAACATCCAGCATAGGGGTCATGTTTATTTCTTCTGCTTCGTCTTCTTGGAATAAATTACCTAATGGGGCTCTCATTTTACTTCTCCTAGAACAAGCGGTGATTATGTTCACCGCTTTTCAATAATTATTTAGTGGTCTAACACCATAGTGTCTTGCAACAATTCAACTTCACGCTTTGCTTTTCGTTGTAAATAGGTTGAGGCAAACACCCCAGATAACGCACCGACCATTCCAGCCATTGTCGGTATGGTTGCTTTTGACACACCTGATGCCATAGAGCGTGCGCTGCCTGTACCTGTAATGGCCATTACATCAAAGACTTCTATCATCCCTGTAACTGTGCCAAGCAATCCTAATAGTGGACACAGCGCTACCATCACATTAATCAGCGGTAAGTTTGCGTTTAATCGCATACTGGCGCGTGACACCATGGCCTGGCGTATTTGCTCTGCATTCCAGCTGTTGCGTTCACTGCGCGTTTTCCACGTATTTTTAACGTCTTTTTTGTAGTGTCGATAGCCATTAAAAAAGTACATAAATCGCTCGAGTATCAATAACCACATCGCGAAAATTAACACGGCAATGACCAAGAGAACTTGGCCACCCGTGTCGAGAAAATCACGGATAGCATTGATTGAATCAATCAATAGCACCATGGTTTAAGCTCCTTTCTCGCTTCGCTCGGCAATAATACCTGCACTTTGTTCTTGTAAAATAAGCAGTAAGCCTTTTGAGCGAGTATTCAATAAGGTGTATAAAAACACCGTTGGAATGGCAACAACAAGGCCTAATACCGTAGTAACCAGGGCTTGCGAAATACCGCCCGCCATTAGTTTAGGGTCGCCAGTACCAAATAAAGTAATTGCTTGGAAGGTATTGATCATCCCGGTTACCGTACCGAGCAAGCCAAGTAATGGCGCTACCACAGAGATAATTTTAATAAGCGTTAAATTACGGGTGATTTTTGGCATTTCGCGTAAAATGGCTTCGCTTAACTTAAGTTCAAGCGTGTCGTACGCCACATTAGGATATTGGTCTTTCACTTTCATGACGCGCCCTAGCGGGTTATCATCACGGGCTGTATCGTCTTTTAATTGACGACGGATTTTTCCACCCATCAGCAGGAGCGATACAAAACGCTCTAACGCAATTAATAACGCTAATAAGCCAACGCCTAAAATAACGTAACCAACTGCACCACCTTGATGAACTTGCTCGCTGGTATCAGGGGCTTGTACTAACAAACCTAAAATTGAACCACCCGTTGGGTCAAGCGCAAACGGCACCACACCGGTGTTTGCTTGCTGCAAATCAGCCGCAGTCGTAGTAAAGCGGCTACTTGGTTGGCGAGTAAGCTGGCTAATGGTATTGGTAGAAGGCGTATACTCTAGGTACTGACCGTCACTAATAAGGTTAAATGCACCCACACGTACCACTTCTTTTTGTACTTTATTGCCACCGTCAACAATTACATCAGTATTGAAGCGGCTTACTTTTCCTTGTTCGGTCATTTCTCGTTGTAGCTCAAACCAAACCTTTTCGATATCTTCAATAGACGCAAGCTTTGAGGTAGAACCCATTTTTTGCGCCAATTCGTCCATAAAAGTACTACGCCCAGGTAACTGAGCCGATACCACCGAGGTTGCAAACTTATTGCTAGAATCTCCAGCAACTTGTTGTAGCACACCAAATAGCTCTTTTAATGAACCCATACGCTTTGATAAAGTATCGGTCAGGTTAGCCAATTTAATTTCGTTTTCTTCAAACTGCGTTTCTAAACGCTCTGACTCGCTAAGCATCTGATTTCGTTTAGCTTGGGTGTTTTTAAGCATTTGCACTTGTTCATTTTGGCGTGCTGCAAATTCTTGTTCACGTTGTTTATTTTGCTCTGATTGCGCTGATTTACCCTGCTCTAAGGTTTTTAATAAGGCATCTAAATTCATCGGCTCAGCGGCAATGCTGGTGCCCACAAAGCTTAAGCTGGCTGCAAACACGGCCATTTTTGTCATTTTCGTTAATAATTTCATGGTAAACCTCTTATTCTGCAGCGTGAATTGGCAGTGTTAACATATCGGGGGCAAGTTGTTTGCGAGCAATGCGAAGCCCTTTATTAATTTGGCTTATGGTTGAATCTGGTAGCGCAACAAACGACTGTGACTGCTGATCCCAACTACCGGCTTGTTTACCATCGCGGGTGAGGTAAATTAGCTCTAAACGGCCAATGCGCAGAAAGTCGACTTCACGTTCTTTATTGTCCACATCAAGCAATGCGGTATACGCTTCAATAGTGCGCCCGTAGTCAACCTCAACTTGATAAGCCTCTAAGACACGACGAAATTTTTCACTTGATGTAATATCAGCGCGTTCCATCATTGCACTTAATGATTCAAGACGCTGCTTTCGCTCTTGCTTTAAAAACGGCACGTCTAAGGCAACAAACTGTTCAAGCCCAGTGATCATACGAAGCATTAAAGGGGTTATTTGGCGCTCAATAATCGATACTTGATCCATCGATAAATTAAGCGATTCCATCTCTTCTATTTGATTATTTAACTGTTTTGTAAGCTGTGCGTTATAAACGGCTAAACCATCTATTTCTTTATTTAGGGTTTTGAATTGCTGTAAACGCCCTTGCATTGAATCTGCAATCTTGTCTATTTTCGTTTGTGATTGCGCAGCTAAATTATTAATTTCGCTGCTTTTATCAATTACCGTGTTTAAATCATTGGCGTGGACTGCTGCACTTGCGGCTACAATACCAGCTAAAATTAATGGTTTAACGCCTTTCATCGTATACACCTTTGCTCGTTAATTATCGGATTTGCTAGTCGCTTTAGCCTGTTTATTAAAAAACAATTTAAAGCGAGATAGTTTCAATGAGCGAAAGTGTATAGATTAAAAATGACAAGCGTGTTGCGTAAAAAAGTCGCTTTTATGACAGCGGTAATAAATTAGCCTTATTGGCCGAATTTAAAGTGCAGGGGTAATGTTTGAAGTGTAAATTTTATAAGTAAGATTGCATTTCACTTAGCGTTTGCCGCCAATCTGTGTAGTTAATAGCAATGGGGTATGGGCTATTGTTTTTTATTAATACTAACGACGGAAAACCTTGAATAGGTAAACTGCGAACAAAGTTAAGCTCATCATCAAAGCGACGCTTAAGTTCCTTAGAGTGTAACTGCTGAGTAAATAAACAGGGATCTAAACCAATTTTTTCGCTCAGTTTAATTAAAACCGCTTCATCCGATGGGTTTTGTGCCTGTAAATAATATGCCTGCTGTATTGCCGCTATCATCTGTGGTTCTTTGTTGAAGCTGCGGGCAATTAAAGCGGCCCTGCAAGAGGGATAGGTAGAACGGCGAGGTTGGCAGTCTCGCCAAAAATCAAAGTTAAACTCTGTGCCTAACTGGCTGCTAATTTTTTGCCATATGGCTTGTAGTTGCAACTGCATATCCTGACTCATTGGCAAGTCAGTATCTGCAGCTAAACCACCCACTCTGTATTCAATGGGAAGTTTGTTTACCAAGGCAGCCTCAAGCTTTTGCCAAGTCGGTGCATAACCCCAGCACCAGCTACACATAGGGTCGTGTACATATATTAATTTACTCTGAGGCGTGTTGATCATGTACAGATACCACCTTATTTCTACCTTGCGCCTTAGCGCTGTATAAATACTGATCCGCTTGCTTTAACGCATTATTATAATCATCTACACTGTTAGTCTGAGCAATACCCATACTACACGTTAATGATACTCGCTGATGTTTGTCGGTTAGCGTCACATGGTTTTGCACACATTCTGTAAAAACGGTTGGCCAAAATGCTGGCCTCAAGGGTTGTTTGTTGCGGTAAAATAACCACAAACTCTTCGCCACCATAACGGGCTTTAAGGGCGGTTGCAGAAAATTGCGACTCTAATAATTTAGTAAACTCTATTAATACGGTATCGCCAAAATCATGGCCGTAGGTATCATTTAATTGTTTAAAGTTATCTAAATCAATGAGCAAAATAGACAGCGGCAAATAATGCGCTGGCCGTGAAGCAGCAAGCTTTAAAAAATGTGAAGTAATAAAGCGACGATTAGGCGCCCCGGTAAGCTGATCGGTATGAGCATGCTGTTTTTGCTCTAAGGTGATATCAGCAATTGCTAAATGACTGCGGTGACGAAAATATTCACTTATAAACGAAAATACTTGGCGTTGTTTATCAAAGCTATAAACGCTGTCAATATTGATTAAATTGAGCCAGCTTGGCTTATTTATTTTTGTTTTACTGATCATACTTTGAATTTTTTAACCATGCGCTCTAAGTCACTAAATTGATGCTTAAGTTTGGTACACTCTTCCAAAGTAAGATTTAGGTTTGATTGGCCTTGAATCGATAAGTCGCTGATAACGTGAATATCACTATGTAATGACTTAACGACTTGGTTTTGCTCATCCGTAGCATTAGCCACACTATGATTAGCGTCGGTTATTTGCTTTATCGCACTAATTATTTGTTTCATTACATCGCCAACTGCATCAGCTTGCTGAACACTTTTTTCACTTTCTTCTAAACTGGTTTTCATCAGCTCAACGGCAGAGCTTGAGCCTTTTTGTAGTTCAATTACCGTATTTTCAATTTCTTGCGTTGATTGCTGAGTACGTTGTGCTAATTGCCTGACTTCATCAGCAACAACGGCAAACCCTCTTCCCGCTTCACCTGCACGTGCCGCTTCTATTGCCGCATTTAAAGCAAGCAAGTTAGTTTGTTCACTCACGCCTTTGATTACCGCAAGTACATTACCGATATTAGCAGTATGTGAATCTAAACTATTAATTGTTTCTTGTGCTTGCTCTATATTTTGCGAAAGTTGATGAATGCTCGAAACGTTATTCGTTAGTGTTTGCTGATTTTTAGCGCAATATTGATCAGCATCTTTAGCAAGTGTTGAGGCATTACTTGCACTAGTTGAAATTTCTGTTGCAGTGGCTGAAAACTGGTTAATTGCCGATGCCACACTGTTGGTACGTTCACTTTGGTCGTCGTACATAGTTAATGTTGAATCTGTTTGGGTAACCAGTTTAGCAACCGCGGTTTCTAGCAACTGTGTTGAAGACTTAACTTGAACAATTGAATTTTGAATTTTTTCTATAAAAATATTAAATGAATTACTTAACTGACCAAACTCGTCATCGTTCTCAACACTGAGTCGACAAGTTAAATCGCCTTCACCTTGTGCTATATCTCTAATAGCATCATTAAGACGATACATAGGGCGCATTAAATAACGCAGTAAAAACTCCAGTGATGCAACAATCACTAAAATACCAATAATTAAAAAGACAATTGCCTTTTGACCAAACGAAGAAACACTTGAATACGCTTTACCTTTATTAACTACTACACCCAGATACCAATCAACATTTTCAATACCACGAATCTTAGTAAAGGATACCAGCGAGGTTTCACCCGCTACTTGATACTCTGTAAACTCTCTTGCTAACGGTGCATTTTTACCAATTAAGTCAGCGACTGTTTTTGAATTTAATTTACTATCAGGGTGACTTAATATTTGCCCTTTATTATCAAGCAAAAAACCATAACCGAGTCCTAAAAAATCAATATCTCCAATAATTTCAGCGACGGTTTGCATATCAATATCTGCCCCCGCTACCCCTTTAAATTGACCATCACTATTAATAGGGGCAACCGCAGAAATTGTCAGTTCGTTGGTCGTTACATCGATATAAGGCGTTGTAAAAGCCGTTGTTGTTTTATTTTCTACTAATTTATACCAAGGGCGACTTGTCGCATCAAAATCGCTGGGGAGTACAACACTTTGATCATTTAAAATAAATGTACCCGATGATTTACCTATGTAGGTATTTTTAAAATCCCCCGCAAGCTCAGCGGTATTTAATTGCGAAAGCGTTAAAGACTTGGCATCGTCATCTTGGTATGTTTTTGCGATAGAGATCACAATCGCTAATTTATTATTTAGCCAGCTTGCAATATTTTTAGAGACAGACTCAGAGTTTTGCTCTAGTACCAGCGATAACTGCTCTTGAGTTTGATGCCGCATTGAAAAATAATTATTTATGGTGAAAACACCTAAAACTAAAACTAACACTAATGATGCAGCAATGGTGATTTTGGAGGTGAATTTAAGCGAGCTAAACATAAGTACCTTAAGTATTAATCATTATTATCAGTGTCTTTTTAACAAATTTTTAACTGAATGTCTTAGCAAATATGATTTCAATGAAATTAAAGCACAAAAATAATAATAAATACTGAGATATGTAACGTCTAGGGCGGTGATAAATTAAGCTTTCTTATTATAACAAAGCGCTATTTAACCTGATTAAAATTAGTTAAATAGCTGACATCGACAGATTATGTTTTCATTTACATTTAGCAAGGGATAAACCTTAAACAGCAAATATGTTTAAGGTTGTTTTTGCCATTTCATTTTATTATTGGTATCGCGTGAAGTAATAATGGTTTCATCACTACTTTGAATACCGCCAAGCTTGGCGAGTCGATCATAAAGAACAACATTACAGGTTGCTGCTAAATTCATACAGCCTATGGTTGGAATATAAACAACTTCATCACACCATTTTAAAACGTCTTTTGGCACTGAACCATCCTCTGGGCCGAAAACATAAAATGCGTTCTCAGGGTGGGTAAACTCAGGCAAGGGAGTCGCCCCTTCTATTAGCTCTATCACCACCACTTTAGCACCTTCAGGTTTACTTGATGCTAAATTATCAGTGGCGGTTAATGGAATACGTTGCACCACATTTTTAGTATCAGTATGAAATTTTTGTGCATTTAAATAACGGTTGCCGGTAAAAAACACCTGCTTGGCGTCATAACAACCTGCTGCGCGTAATACGCCCCCCACGTTGGTCGGGCTTTTAGGGTTTATTAAACCAATACTTGCTTGTAACTTACTCACTAGTTGCAATCCTTGGTTGGCCACTCGGCAATATACAAGTCAAAATCTTCCAGTTTTACATCACAATCTTTTACGGTTTTATCTTTGACTGAAATATTTAGCTCATGCATTTTAGTTTTATCGCCGTTATTAAGTAACGGATGCCACGTTGCTAAACCGCGCCCTTCATGAAGTCGGCGGTAGCTACAGCTTTGGGGCATGAAAAAGATGTCTTTTAGGTTTTCTTTAGTGAGCTTAACGCACGAAGGAACTAAGGTTTGGCGGTTTTCGTATTCACTACAGCCACAGGTATTGTTATCAAGATATTGACAAACAATATTAGTGAATATAAGTTGCTCGCCTTCTCTTAGCTGATCGGTAGCTGTAAAGTCATCTTCGTCTTCACTGTCAATAAAGGTGTTTAAACAACACTTTCCGCATCCGTCACAAATGACTTCCCATTCTTGCTGGTTCATTTCATTGAGACTTTTGCTAAGCCAAAATTGGGTTTTTGCTAATTGTTGATCAAACATGGTGTTCTCGCGCCTTTTAAGAGCGCGCATTCTAACGTATTGCAGCAAAGCGCGCAAAGCCAATCCCTGTTCAAATAATGACTTTGCGCGATTATGTTACTGCTGAGATTTAACCCAACGTTTAATTTTTTGCTCTAAGATAGGCATAGGCAATGCGCCATCTATTAATATTTGCGTATGAAAGGCTTTAATATCAAATTGCTCACCTAACTGCTGGTGGGCGTAATCTCTGAGCTCTTTAATTTTAAACTCACCTAATTTGTACGATAATGCTTGCCCAGGCCATGCAATATAACGCTCAACCTCAGCAATAACATCGCTTTTTGCCATTGAAGAGTTTGCTAACATGTAGTCAATGCCTTGTTGACGTGTCCACCCTTTGGCATGAAAGCCTGTATCAAGCACTAAACGCATAGCTCTTAGCTGCTCATCGTTAAGACGCCCATACCACATATACGGGTCGGTAAATAAGCCAAGCTCTTTGCCAAGACTCTCTGCGTATAATGCCCAGCCCTCAGCAAACACAGTGTAGCCGCCAAATTTACGAAAATCGGGCAGGCTTTCCACTTCTTGTTGCAGCGCAATTTGAAAGTGATGACCTGGTGCTGCTTCATGAATAGATAGCGTTTCAAGTAAAAATTTAGGCTGCGCTTTTAAGTTGTAAGCATTAATGTAAAAGATACCCGGACGAGAACCATCTGGTGCAGGCCCAGCATAAGATGCCCCTGCTGCCGATTGCGCACGATACGCTTCTACTGCTTTAACAATGTAAGGGGCTTTAGGCTCAATATTAAACAAGCGCGGTAAACGCGCATCTATTTTTAGTTTAATATCTTCATAGGCAGCAATTAACTCATCGGCTGTTTTATAATAAAACTCATCTGAGTCACGTAAATGATCAAAAAACGATGCTAAATCACCTTTAAATCCCACGGTATTTTTAACCGTTTTCATTTCACTTAAAATTCGAGACACTTCACTTAAGCCAATGTCATGAATTTCATCTGCTGATAAACTCAACGTGGTGTTTTTCTTAATTTGATATTCGTACCACGCTTTACCATTAGGTAAATCAGCATAACCAACAGAATCGCGAGCATGAGGAATATAGTCGTTGAGTAAAAACTCGCTCATACGTTGATAAGCGGGCACTAATTTATCTAAAATAAGCGTTTTATACTGCTCACTAAGTTGCTGTTTTTGTTTATCAGAAAATGAGTCGGGCATGGCCTTTATTGGTGAATAAAATAATGAATCTTCTGCGTTAGTTACTACGTGCACGTTAAACTGAGGCAATAATTTTTTAGCCAATGGCATAGGCAATACCACGCCTTGTTTAACACCTTGCGCCATTGATTGTTCAACACTGGCTAACCATTTAACAAAACCATCAGCACGCTTAATAAATTGCTCATAGTCGGCAACAGTATTAAAGGGCTGTGCACTTTGACCTGAACCAAATCCGGCAAAGGTATTATGTGCTCCCGACATTTGGTTGATCGGTAACAAATAATCTTTATATTGCATGCCCTCAAGCTTCAGGGCTAAATCTCGGGATAATACTTCAAAATTCAGTAGCGCCTGCCCTGTTAATTGTGATTCATCGATTAGCGTTAAGCGTTGCTGATATTTTTTATAAAAAGCGGCTTTTTTATCGCGATTAAGCTGCGATATCACCGGCAAGAATTGATCATCGAACTCATGGCGACCGTTGTAAGTGGCGCTTAAGGGATTAAAGGTTAATGACTCATCGTAGTACTGTGCAACGAGCACATCCAACTGTTGCTCGGCTGATAACTCGCTTATTACAGGCGAGAATGGCTGATTGGTGTTTAATTGTGAGCTGGTGCTCATACAACCACTTAAGGCAAACATAACGCTACTTGCAACCAGTGCTATTTTAATAACTTTCATAAAGATCCTTGTTAGTTTTTACCCGCTAATTATGCGGTTTAAAATGGCTTAAATAAAGCAATTACGGTGAGTGGGATTCGTCGCTAAATAATTTACTCAATAGCTAATGGTTGCTACATTCAGGTAAATTTAAATAATTAAATAATAAAAATGATTAAAATAAAAAAACATTTACTGACTACATCAATCGCATTACTGAGTTTAACCAGCGCAAGTGCACTGGCAACCACCTATATATCGGCCAAAGCTTTGCTTGATGTAAAAACTGGAGAGCTAAAAGCTAATCCGTTAATCGCGATTGACGAGGGTGTAATAAGCCAAATTCAATTTAATAAAAAGCCTACGCTTACCAGTAATGATGAACTGATTAACCTACCTGAACTCACCGTAATGCCGGGTTTGATGGATATGCATGTGCATTTAACCAGCGATCCAACCGTTTCGCGCAGTGAACGTATAGGCCAATCAGTACCGCGTATGGCTATTAAAGCCAGTTACTTTGCTAAAAAAACATTAGAAGCCGGCTTTACCACAGTGCGTAACCTAGGTGCAGAGGGCTTTAGTGTTATTGCGGTTCGCGACGGCATTAATGCAGGTGATATTATTGGCCCTCGCATCTGGGCTGCTGGCCCTTCTTTGGGGATTACTGGCGGACACTGTGACAATAATCGTTTACCCCCCGAAATGAAGTATACCGCCTCGGGGGTTGCTGATGGCCCATGGGCTGTGCGTATTAAAGTACGTGAAAATATTAAATATGGCGCTAATGCAATTAAATTATGTGCAACTGGTGGGGTATTTTCTAAAGGCACAAAGGTGGGCATACAACAATACGCATTTGAAGAAATGAAAGCCATTGTGGATGAAGCGCACATGCGAGAATTACCTGTTGCCGCTCACGCACACGGCACTAACGGCATTAAAACGGCAATTAAAGCCGGTGTAGATAGTGTTGAGCACGCTAGCTTTTTAGACGATGAAGCAATCGCGCTTGCAAAAGAGCATGGAACTTGGCTTTCTATGGATATTTATAATACAGAGTATACGCTGAGCTTTGGTGAGCAAAATGGGGTTGATGAAGAAAACCTAAATAAGGAACGTCTGGTATCAAAAAAACAACGCGATAGTTTTAAACGCGCTGTTGAAGCGGGGGTAAACATGGTGTTTGGTACTGACGCAGCAATTTATCCACATGGTGATAATGCCAAACAGTTTTCCCGTATGGTTGAATTTGGTATGAGTGAATTACAAGCTATTCAAGCCGCAACCATTAACAGTGCTAAATTATTAAAGGCTGATAAACAGCTGGGGCAAATTAAAACCGGTTTTGCAGCTGATATTATAGCGGTAGACGCTAATCCACTGAAAAATATTTCTACGCTAGAGCGTATTCCTTTTGTAATGAAAGCCGGTGTCGTTTACAAGCAGTAAACCCAATACATCTTTATGAGGTTGAGCTTAGCTCAACCTTAACAATCTTTTAGCCAATGTAACTAAACTGCCCATTTAATCGTCAATACTTTATTAAAACTCCCTCTTAGTTAGGCCAACTTACACGTGCTATATCCCGTTCACGACTTTAATTTGCTTGTTTTTAGAACGCCATGCTCAATAAGCAAGCAAATAACTCATAAATAACAAAAAAAATGAACTTTTTATTTAACTTTAAAATGATAACCATTATCATTCGCGCAAATTAACAAATGCGAATGGTTATCAGTTTATGAAAAGATTTCAATACTCTCTCCTCTCTTTAGCGTTTTTAAACGCAAATTTAGCAATGGCTAACGAGTCACAAGTTAATTCAGATATTGAACGAATTAGCGTTTATGAGCAACAAAACCGAGTAGTGATGAATTCAGGTTTAGCAACTAAATCAGACATGTCACTAATGGAAACCCCTGCACCCGTGGTTATTGTTGATAAAGCACTGATTGAATCACAAGGTATTGATAGTCTTCAGGATGTGATCCGCAATGTGAGTGGCCTAACGCAAGCCGGTAATAACTATGGCATTGGTGACAACTTAGTTATTCGTGGCTTGGGCGCTAATTATACCTATGATGGCATGTATGGCGGCGCAGGCTTAGGCAATACCTTTAATCCAACGCGTTCTTTAGCCAATGTTGATTCGATTGAAGTGTTAAAGGGTCCTGCAACTGGACTGTATGGTATGGGTAGTGCCGGTGGTGTGATCAACCTGATTGAAAAAAAACCACAGTTTAACGAGCAACATACCCTAGAAATGGATATCGGTCAGTGGGATAGTTATTCGCTTGCACTCGATAGCACCAATGCACTAACTGATGATTTAGCTTATCGAGTAATGGCCAAAACCGCCTCTAGTGATGGCTTTCGTGATTTAAAAGAACAACGTGATGAAATTTACTCGTCTTTAAAATATGTGCTTAATGACCAACAATCTTTTGTATTGTCTGGGGCATATATTAAAGACGCTATTGCAGTGGATTCTATTGGCCACCCTATTCGTATTTTTAACAATGAATCGGTTAACGGTTTAACTGCTGGTGAAGTATCAGGCGCCGATTTAGTGAATGACCCTACAGCAAGTGGCTTACAATTGAGTGAAGTACAACGAGATGAACTAGCTAACTCTTTGGCAAGCAATGATGGTTTAACACCCTTTAACTTTGGCACCAATGGCATAATATCACCGATGGCAAAGGATAACGAAGGTGAAGAGCTGCGTTTTAAATTAGCCCATAATTATTACATTAGTGATGATTTATTTGTTAATCAACAACTACAGTACCGTAATTACACCTCAAGTTTTGCCCGCCAAACAGGTGCTTACAACTACGTTTACTGGAAACGTAACGGCGTGATCAACCAAGACCCACGCGCACCGCTAGTTGTTGATGACGTGTTATACCCTTTTGCAGCCAGACGCCAAGAGTATCGCCAAGTAGAAGCAGATGAGAAATCATGGCAATACTTTTTAGATTTACGTTATGACTTTATGCTGGGCAATATAGAAAACGAATTACTGGTTAATGCCAACTACGAAGACCGTGATATTCGTTTTAAACAATATTCAATTTATGATGCCGATAAGGTCATTAAAAACAAAGCCGGTGAAGTGATTTATCAAGGTGCACTACCGTATATTTTTGATATACGCCAGCCAAATTGGCCTACAGGTGAATTTAATGATTACGATCCGCTTAAAACCAGTGATTACAATAAAAAAGTACAGGCATGGGGCGTAGGCCTTCAGCATGTTGCCTACATTAACGATAAAATCACCACCCGTATTGGGATTGCTCATAATCGTATTAAACAAAGTTACGAGCACTTTGGTGTTGACCCTCGTTATAGCAAAAGCCGCGCAAATCCAACGCCAGAGGCAAACACCTCAGATAGCGGTTTAACGTACAATTTAGGTGCTACTTATCAAGTAAACGCTGATATGGCTTTGTTTTTAAATCACTCAAAAGGTCGTACTGCCTACAGTGTACTTGGCTCTGTTGCTGGTAATGAAGCCGATAGAGAAGACTCAGAATCTGTTAGTAACGATTTAGGATTTCGTTTTAAAGCGTTTGATGACCAATTACTGGCTTCAATTGTAGTATTTGAAAGTGCACGTACAAACCTAGAGTACGCCAACCCACTTTATGAAGCAGGCGTGTCTGCACCAAACGTAGTGGAGAGCTTCTTTGATGGTGAAGAACAAACCAAAGGTGTAGAAATTGACTTAAATGCGTATTTGAACGATCAATGGAAAGTTAACTTCAACGGTGTTTATCAAGATGCTAGAGATAAAACTAACCCAAACAGCACAAGCTTTGATACTCGCCAAAAAGGCGTGCCTTATGTAACTGCTAGCTCATGGGTAACTTACTCTGCGGCGTTATTTGAATTACCTCACGCAGTAGATTTAAGCGCAGGCTTAACGTTTGTTGATAAGCGCAGTACTAACTCAAGTTCGTTCGGTATTGATAACGGCTACGTCCCTGCTTATACCGTGTATGATGCTGCAGTTAGCTATAAAGCAGACAACTGGCAAATGCAATTAAACATTAATAACCTGTTTAATAAAAAATACTATTCTAAAGCCATGTTTTTAGGCGGAATGCCAGGTGAAGAACGTAATGCAAAGCTAAGCTTTAGTTACACACTTTAATAGTTTAATAATTTAAAAAGCACGGTATTTCAATTGAGATACCGTGCTTTTTTCATGTAAAAACTTAATATTAAATCGTAACAACTATGCGGCCGTTTATTTCGCCTTTAAGCATGTCATCAAAAATTTCATTAATATCTTCAAGTTTTTTCTCTTCAATGATGGCTTTTACTTTGCCTTGCGCAGCAAATTCAAGACATTCTTGCAGGTCTTTGCGCGTACCTACAATAGAGCCAACCACTGAAACACCATTTAATACGGTGTCAAAAATTGGCAATGGCATGTCTTCAGGCGGTAATCCAACCAATACACATTTCCCCCCTCGGCGAACACTTTTATAAGCTTGTTCAAAACCTGGTTTTGATACTGCCGTACAAACAACAGCATGCGCGCCACCTACTTGCTCAAAAATGGCCTCACTGGGCACCACTTCTTTAAAATCAAGCGTAATATCAGCACCCAACTCTTTAGCTAGCGCCATTTTCTCTTTACCAGTATCTACCGCAATAACATTAAAGCCCATTGCTTTTGCATATTGCACTGCTAAGTGCCCTAAACCACCCACACCGACAATAGCAACCCATTGACCTGGTTTAGCGCCAGACACTTTTAAAGCTTTATACGTTGTTACGCCCGCACAAAATAAGGGGGCAGCTTCAGCAAAACCTAAACCTTTCGGTATTTTGATGATGTAGTCACCATGAGCTAAACAGTATTCTGCATACCCACCGTCAATAGAGTAACCAGTATTATGTTGCGATAAACAAAGGGTTTCGCGTCCATCTAAACAAAACTCACAATGGCCACATGCACTGTATAGCCATGGTACGCCTACTCTATCGCCCACTTCTAAGTGCTTAATATTACTTCCTAGTTTTTCTATTACACCAACACCTTCGTGTCCAGGTACTAATGGCATTTTTGGTTTTACCGGCCAATCACCATGACATGCGTGTAAATCAGTGTGGCACACACCACAAGCGGCTATTTTTACTAGGACATCGTTAGGGCCTACTTCTGGAATAGGTAAATCGGTGATCGCTAACTTGCCTTTATATTCTGTATTTATTGCTGCTTTCATAGTCATTCCATCGTTTATAAAAAGTTTATGCTATTTAACAAGGGCGTTAAACAGCAAGATTATGTTGCATACCCGCAACATACCTCACTATAAATGCTTAAATATTAATCTATATCAATCATTAGTCGTAAAACGTGGTTTTTTATCCCAGCTTAAGTCTTGCCATACTTAACCAGCGTGCTAGCATAGATTTCATTTATTTTTGAAACTTGTAACAATGACATTATCAGAAAAAAACTTTGCCTTTGTAATGCATTGTGGTGAGATGGGCAGCCGCTGGGGATTTAATCGCACCATTGGACAAATGTGTGGTTTATTGATTATTACTAAAGATCCAATGACGGCAAATCAAATCGCTGATGCGCTAAGTATCTCTCGCGGTAACGTGAGTATGGGGATCAAAGAATTACAATCTTGGCAGCTGATCAAAGTAATGCATATCCCAGGAGATAGAAAAGAGTACTATGCCCCTGCAGGCGATATTTGGGATATGGCAAATCGCGTATTCGAAGAGCGCAAAAAACGTGAAGTCGAGCCTACACTGAGCTTACTCCGAGATAACTTACTAGACGAAGCAAGTAACGACGATGAAATTTATGCTCAAAAACAAATGGGCGAAATCCATAACTTACTTGAAACAGTAACTAAATGGTCCTCAGAATTACAACGTTTAACTCCTGAGCAGCTTAATAAGCTAATGAAACTAGGTTCAGGGATTGGCAAAGTCATTGACCTAAAAGATAAAATATTTAAAAAAGAAATTTAGTCGATATGTAACTCACAAAAAAGCCGCAATTTGCGGCTTTTTTTAGTTATTTGCTTTAGCTTAAATCTTTGGGTAAGCAATTCTATCTGACAAATAGCCCACGCTAGTTGCAAAGTAATATGACCGATTCCAGTGCATAAATACCTTGTAGTTGTCGTATGCTAAATACATGCGCCCATTTACATCATCAGGCATCACTAGTGCAGCATCCACAGCAACATTTGGTAAATCGCTGCCATCAGCACGACGAACCCCTAATGCTTGCCAATCAGCGAGTGAGCGCTCTGAATTGTTCCAATATTCAAGCCATTGCTTACGTGTTTTAGTACCGCGTTTTAAAATATACTGCTGGTCAAAATCAGCAGGTAATTGAACTTGGCGACCCCAGGTTAAGTTGTCATTCCAACCCTCTTGCTTTAAGTAATTAGCAATAGAGGCAAACGCGTCTTCCTTGGTTGTCCAAATATCTTTGCGGCCATCATTGTTGTAATCTACAGCATAGGCATTAAATGAGGTTGGCATAAATTGAGTTTGCCCCATTGCACCTGCCCATGAGCCTTTAAATTTATCAAGCGTAATATGACCCGACTTTAATATATCCAGTGCTGCCCATAATTGGCGCTTGTATAGAGCTTCACGGCGTCCATCAAATGCCAGTGTTACCAACGATGAAATCACGTTGTGGCCACCTTGAATGGCACCAAAATTACTCTCTAAGCCCCAAATAGCCACGATAAAGCGTGCTTGAACACCAAAGTCTTTTGCGACCTTCTCTAAAACTTCTTGGTTTTCTTTATATAATTTACGCGCACGATCAATTTTCCATTGAGGCACACGTTTTGGTAAATATGTTTCCAGTGTTTCTTTTACTTCAGGCTGATTTTTATCTGCAGAAATCACTTTTTCTTTATAAGATGCAGTGGCAAATGCTTGCTCAATTAACTGAGTATCGTAGCCTTTAGCTATTGCCTCTTGCTTTAAATTAGTAAGGTATTGTTGAAACTCAGCTTGGGTTTTTGCCATCACCGATGAGCTTAAACATACACCACACAATACAACTGCTAATTTTTTAATCACTATCTACTCCATTTTGTTTTCTTAATTGACTCAGCAAGTTTTCCTCTGGTGGCGGAATTTGTAAATAATAGCCTTGGTCGCTAAGCGACTGTTTTAAAGTGTCTAAATCCGCTACGCCTAATTGAGTTCGCTTAGCTAAGTTAATGATCATCACGTACTGAGGTTGACCAAACATGGCCATTAAAGGTTCCGGAACTTTACTAAAATCGTCTCTTTTTTCAATAAATAAGAAAGTATCTGCTTTTTTCTTACTTTTATATACCGCAGTTAGCATTATGGCCCTATAAAATCTTGCTTAACAGTGCTACACACTATAACATGGCAATAATAATAAGTTATAAAAATTAGTGTGGAAACTTTAATAAAAGCCTTGTTCAGCCTAGGTTTATATAAAGTTACATGCTAACTAGACAATCCAGTTGAGCATCTATGTCGGACCAAATTTTTGAGCTAAAAGGCAACCTTTTTACATTATCAGTTTTACATCTTTATAGTACTGATATTAACCTTTTAGCAGAACAACTGTATGTAAAAATAGCCCAAGCCCCAAAATTCTTTGAGGGTGCCCCCATTGTCGTTAATTTAATTGAAGTAAAAAACAGCACAATCGACTTTGTTCATTTAAAATCACTTATTGAACGCATGAGCTTTAATGCGGTGGGTGTATGTAATGGTTCGGATGAGCAACACAAACAAGCAAAAGCTGCAGGGTTATCTGTTTTAAACTATTCACAAGACGTTAAGAGTGAACCCGCAAGAGTAGAGCCTAATACGTCAGTGGTTGAAAAAACCGTGTATTTACCAGCACAAATTATTAATGGTGCAGTACGCTCAGGCCAACAAGTTTACGCCAAAGACCGTGATTTAGTGGTGTTAGGTGCAGTAAGCCATGGTGCAGAAGTGATTGCCGATGGTAATGTACACATTTATGGAACTCTACGCGGCCGTGCTATTGCCGGTGCAAAAGGGCTAGAAAACGCATATATATTTTGTAATAAATTAGAAGCAGAACTCGTTTCAATCAATGGTAATTACTGGATCAGTGACTCACTGCAAGGTGAACACTGGGGTAACGCAGTTCAAATACAACAAAAAAATGAATCTTTAGAAATTTCAGCTTTGGTTAAAGGATAAATCTCATGGCAAAAATAATTGTCGTTACCTCGGGTAAAGGGGGTGTTGGTAAAACAACATCAAGCGCAGCAATTGGTACAGGCTTAGCACTAAAAGGCTACAAAACTGTTATCATCGATTTTGATATCGGCTTACGTAATTTAGACCTAATTATGGGTTGTGAACGTCGCGTAGTGTATGACTTCGTTAATGTAATCAATGGCGAAGCCAACCTTAACCAAGCACTCATAAAAGATAAACGTGTAGAGAAGTTATTTTTACTTCCTGCATCACAAACACGCGATAAAGATGCACTCACACGCGAAGGTGTTGAACGTGTACTTAATGAATTAAAAGAAGACTTTGACTACATAGTCTGTGATTCTCCGGCAGGTATTGAAGCCGGTGCAATGATGGCAATGTACTTTGCTGATGAAGCAATTGTAACCACTAATCCAGAGGTTTCATCAGTACGAGATTCTGATCGTATACTTGGAATTTTACACAGTAAATCTAAACGCGCCGAAGAAGGTTTAGAAAACATTAAAGAGCATTTGCTAATAACACGCTATAATCCAGATCGTGTAACAAAAGGTGAAATGCTATCTGTTGAAGATATCCAGGACATTTTAGCCATCGACTTACTAGGTGTCATTCCTGAATCTCAAGCAGTACTTAGTGCATCTAACTCAGGACAACCCGTTATCCTTGATAGCGAATCTGACGCAGGCCAAGCTTATGCCGATGCGATCAGTCGTTTATTAGGTGAAACGGTTGAATTTAGATTTTTAGATGTTGAGAAAAAGGGTTTATTCAAACGGATATTTGGAGGTTAATGTGTCTTTACTTGACTACTTCCGCTCAGAAAAGAAAAACAGTGCGTCATTAGCAAAAGAGCGATTGCAGATCATTGTCGCGCACGAACGTTCTCAGCGTGGTACACCTGATTACTTGCCGCAATTAAAGCAAGATATATTAGATGTCATTCGTAAGTACGTAAATGTAGGCGCCGATGCGGTTCAAGTTCAGTTTGATCAAAATGAAGACGATTTAGCCGTACTCGAGCTCAATGTCACATTACCTGACGAAGAAAAGAAATAAAAAACAAGGGCGCTAAGCGCCCTTTTTATTTGTTTGTAACTCGCCTTTATGACTTTAATTATCCCACTCTTTAAGAGCGTCTTTAACAAAGTCATAGCGCCATGAACTGAGTAAATCTGGCTTTATGTGATTTGCTTTTTGTTCATCCGTTAATTTCCAATTCCAACTAATTAGCTGATTAATTTGCTTTTTAGATGCCATGACGTCTTCTGGTATATTGTGATCTTTAGCAACTTTCGTAATTTTTTGTTTGATTTCTTTCGCTACTTTTTTATACGTAGGAAAATCAATTAAACGTTTTAGTACTTGTGGGTGCTGCTCAGGTGGAACTGTTTTAGCCTGCTCAATGCACTTTAAAATTTCAACTCCTGAACGATTCACTTCAATAGGTTCAACACCTGGAATTTGTCTCAAGGCATTTAAACTTGAAGGACCTCGTTTAGCGATTTCAGTCATGTTATGCTCTTTTAGCACAAAGTTAAGCGCTAGATTTTTTCGAATTGCTTTATTTCTTCGCCACACAGCTAACTCTTTAAGTACCGCTAATTCATGCGGCTTAAGCTGCCATGCGTTTTTAATCTCTTTATAAAGCAGCTCATCTGGTGTTTGAAAAGCACGCTTGTTTGCCACCAATTCACTTTCGTTAATAACAATATCAAATAAATCGGCCGCTTTAATGCTGTCTATAATTAACTCAAAACAAGGCAGTAAGTGAAACGTATCGGCCGCAGCGTATTCAAGTTGTTTTTGAGTGAGAGGACGTTGTAACCAATTGGTGCGCGATTCACTTTTATCAATTTCAATATTCAATAAGGTTTTTACCATTAAGGCAAACCCCATACAGTTGCCCTCACCTAATAGCTGAAGTGCAAACTGAGTATCAAACAATGGATAAGGAACAAAACCTGCGTATTTTTGAAAAACTTCAATATCTTCTGAAGGAGAATGAAGTACTTTTAACACGTTTGGATCTTTAAGTATCTGCCAAAAATCAAATAAGGAAAGCTCTGCTAGCGGGTCGATAAGTGCTAAATGTTCGCCATCATAAACTTGAATGAGTGCAACTTCGGGATACAAAGTACGGCGGCGCATAAACTCGGTATCAATAGCAAGAATGGGTTTGTTTTTTATTTGTTCTACAAACGTATTTAGCTCATTTTGGGTTTGGATCAATTGGTAGTGCACTGAGTCTCCTACAATAAAAAAGCCGACATATGTCGGCTTTTTTATAGTTGCTAATCTTTTAAGGCTCTTCTGAGGATTTTACCCACGTTAGTTTTGGGTAACTCATTCTTAAACTCAACGAGTTTAGGAACCTTATAATTAGTTAAATTATCACGACAATGTTTTATTATATCTTTTTCAGTTAAAGAAGGGTCTTTTTTCACAACAAAAACTTTAACTTGTTCACCACTAATGTCATGAGGGATACCAACCGCGGCCACTTCAAGCACGCCTTCATGCATGGCAACCACTTCTTCTATTTCATTTGGGAAAACATTAAAGCCTGAAACAATAATCATGTCTTTTTTACGGTCAACAATATAGAAGAAGCCTTCATCATCGTACGTCGCAATATCACCGGTTGCAAACCAACCATCTTTTAAACATTCAGCCGTTGCATCAGGGCGATTATAGTAACCAAGCATTACTTGCGGACCTTTTACCCACAATTCACCCGGCTCACCTTTAGCAGCTTCTTCACCGTTATCGAGCATTAATTTAATGTCAGTACTTGGCGCAGGTAGACCGATAGAGCCATTATAAGCTTCTAAATCATACGGGCTAATTGTGACTAAAGGAGAACATTCTGTCAGGCCATAGCCTTCCATTAGTTTGCTGTTAGTGACCTTTTGCCATTTTTCTGCAACAGGGCGTTGTACTGCCATGCCGCCGCCTAATGACATTTTAAGGTGACTAAAATCAAGCTCAGAGAAACCAGGGGTATTTAATAAGCCATTAAATAAAGTGTTCACCCCTGTAATAGCAGTAAATTTATGCTGACTAAGCTCTTTTACAAATCCAGGCATATCACGTGGATTAGTAATTAAAACGTTTAAGCCGCCGTATTTCATAAATGTTAAACAGTTCGCTGTTAATGCAAATATATGATAAAGCGGTAGCGCGGTAATAACCACTTCTCTACCACGCTCAAGCACGTTATCTAAACAACCAGATACTTGCTCAAGGTTACCCACCATATTACCGTGGCTCAGCATTGCCCCTTTAGACACACCGGTTGTACCACCGGTGTATTGTAAAAATGCTAAATCGCTTAAGTTAACCTCTGGGCGCTTATAGCCATTCAGATCAGCTTTTAATAAATCACAAAAGTTAATCGTGTTAGGCAACGTATAGCTTGGTACCATTTTTTTGAAATGCTTAACCACAAAATTAACTAAATGCTTTTTAAAACCACCCATCATGTCACCAACCTGCGTAACCACAATGTGTTTAACGTCAGTATTAGGCAGCGCTTTTTCAAGCGTGACAGCAAAGTTAGCAAGAATAAATATTGCTGATGTTTCAGAATCTTTTAATTGGTGCTCTAGCTCACGAACTGTATAAAGCGGGTTAACGTTAACCACCACACACCCTGCGCGCAGAATACCTAATATAGCAATTGGGGTTTGCAACAAGTTTGGCATCATAACAGCGACTTTATCGCCCTTTTTTAACCCTAAATCGTTTTGAATATAAGCCGCAACACGTTTTGTTGCTGCGTCAATTTCGTTGTATGACAATGTTTTACCCATATTAGTAAATGCAGGTAAATCTTTGTAATCATTAAAACTTTTTTCAAACACTTCAAGTAATGAGTTGTAGTGCTCAGGATCGATTGTTTCAGGCATACCTTCTGGGTAGCGCTTAAGCCAGGTTTTTTCCACTCTTAGCCCCTGTTTATAATTATATTTTTATTAACCTTAATCTAAGTAAGGCACTTTCACAATTGAGCAAATACTCTAATCTAGAGATAATCCCACATTTATCGGTAATATACAATTAACATGCACTACTTTGCACCATAAATGCGTGAATGTGTTCAAAACATAGTCCACTACTTTGCATATGGCAATGATGCCCACCAGGCACATCTATTACACTCAAGTTATTGTAATATTTACTATACTTGTCTAGATTTTGTTTTACAAATGGATAACCTTTATCACCTAATATTAATTGGCATGGTGCAATTAATTCTTTTATTGCACCAATACATTGCGCTTCATCAAATCGAAAACCTGAGTGATTTTTAAGCTTAGGATCGCAAGTTAGCTCAAAACCGCTGTGCATTTGTTTTATGTTTCTGTCCATCAGCAATGCAATTTGTTCATTATTTAAATCAGTTGTTTTTGCACGTGCTTGATAAATTTGCTGTTTTGAAGTGTATACCCGTGATTTTTTTGTACTAAACCTTGCTCGGTTTAGTATGGCATTTCTTAGCTGAGAACACACTTCATCGCTATCGGTAGTGACACAACCTATACCTTCAATAAAAGAAACAGATTTTACATACTCACTAAAACAACTAGCAAATAGTCCTGCAACCATAGCCCCCATAGAATGACCGACTAAGTGTACCTTCTTTAACTTAAGCGCTGTGATTAATGCATACACATCATCCACATAATCAATAAAGTAGTAATGTGCCTGAGGGCTTCGCCAAGATGACAGTCCATGCCCTGGAAAATCAATGCAATACCATGTTTGCGAAGGTGCAGCTCGACTCAGCATAGGCACGAAGCTAGCACAATTATCTAGCCAGCCATGCAGAGCGATAACGACGTCTTCACCGTCTCCAAATTTAATACCGTGTATATCTAGGTCATTAGCTTTTACCGAAAATGGTTGCAACGCAAACCTCAACTTTTTTATTTGGTTATGGCCATAACATACAAGAGTTAATACACAATTAATAGAACTGAACTCACAGAACACACACTTAAATTTCGAGATTTCATAACATATTCATTTATTTATCTTGCTATCGGTATACAATAATAGTCGCTATTAAAATAAGTACACTTAAAGGGTACACACAATGAAAAAACAGTTCGGCTTATTAGCGCTTTTATGTACAACAGGAGCATTCGCTCAAACAGCGCCTAAAAATGTTATTTATATGATTGGTGATGGCATGGGTCCCGCTTTCACTACCGCTTATCGTTATTACAAAGATGACCCTACAACAAAAGAAATAGAAACAACCGTTTTCGACACTATGTTGAAAGGCATGGCGCACACTTATCCTGATGACCATACTTATGTAACAGACAGTGCCGCAGGTGCAACTGCACTTAGCAGCGGCCATAAAAGTTATAATGGCGCAATCGCTGTCGATACGGCCAAAAAACCGGTTAAAACCATGCTAGAAATTGCAAAAGAGCAAGGAATGACAACAGCGTTAGTGGCTACATCACAAATTAACCATGCAACACCTGCAAGCTTTGCCGCACATAATGAATCAAGAAGAAATTATGATGACATCGCAAACGACTACATTGACAATAAAATTGCTGGTAAATTACCGGTTGATTTAATGTTAGGCGGTGGTACTCAATATTTTATTCGTGATGACAGAAACTTAGTCGACGAATTTAAAAAAGCAGGTTATCAATACGGCGACGATATTAAAAACTTAGGTCAAATCACACAAATCCCTGCCATTGGTCTATACGCACCTAAGGGATTACCTTTTGCGCTAGATGAAAACCCAACGAGATTAAAACAGTTAACCTCTAAAGCGTTTGATTTGCTTGATGGGCAAAACGATAAAGGCTTTTTTGTGATGATTGAAGGCAGCCAAATTGACTGGTGTGGTCACGCAAATGACATTGCTTGCGCAATGGCTGAAATGGACGACTTTGCAAAATCAATCGAAACGGCAAAAGCCTATGTAGATAAAAACCCAGACACTATTTTAGTGATCACGGCAGATCACTCTACAGGCGGCCTAACAATTGGTGCGCATGGCCAATACAAATGGGAAACCGACATCATCAAAGGTGTTAAAGCCACTGCGGGTACGTTAACCAAATTATTAATGGAATCAGATAACCTTAAAACGGTATGGCAGGCCAATACCCGTATTGAGTTTACAACTGAAAACGAAATTAAACTTAAGCAAGCTAAAGCCATGGGTGAAAAAGCCCTTAATTTAGCGGTTAAAAGCATTATTAATGATTTAAGTTTCACTGGTTGGACAACGGGCGGACATACCGCTTCTGATGTTCAAGTATTTGCCTATGGTAAAAATAGCGATGACTTTATTGGTTCACAAAACAATACTGACATAGCTAAAAAACTGATTAGCTACATAGAACAGTAATCACTGTTATGAAAATAAAAAAGCCCGAATGATTCATTCGGGCTTTTTATTTGGCTATTAATTTTATAATTAAGCGTATATATCAACACCAATTAAGCTTTGAACTTCAGCTCTTCGCTCTAAATTAGCAAACTCAGTGTAAGTAGAAATTGCCTTACTGACTTGCGCACTCGGTTGATCGTAAATAGTTTGGCTGTACTGGGCCTCTTTAGTGTTCGCTTTTACAAACTCTTTTGCGAGTTCAAGCCCTTCAGGACTGCTCTTAACATAATCTGTGTTTGTTTTCTGTGGTATTGGCTGCTCTGATAGTCGTTCAGGCTTTGCCGTAACAACAGCAGTAGAACGCACCTTAGCAGGGATATCACCTGTAAAAAAACCAGAGCTTATAGGCAGCGACATTACGCTTCTCCAACCAACAACATGCTTAAATTATGATTTAAAATAGCTCAATTTGCAAACAATACAACTTAGCGTTATTCGCGGCCCGGTAATTTTTTCCATGTCACAGTGTCACGTACATACTTAGGCTGGGCATCACTGGCTTTTACGCCATTACCTGCAAGGTACTGCGCATCTACTAAGGCTAACATGTATTGTGCATCGGGTAGTGTAATCTCAGGGTGTACACTCACATTTGTAAATGTAGTTAATGCATCGGGATAACTTTTAAATCCAGTCCCCACACCAGTTGCCGCTTTATTTGTGTCTATCAATGAAGCATCAAGCAGTTCAGGTTTAAAAACACGTTCTTCACCTTGGAGTGTCATCAAATTATTATTAACTTGGTATTGGGCAAAGTATATTTCCCCCATACGCGCATCAATGCTTGAATAAACCACTTCATCGCCAAATTGTTCAAACGCTTGTTGCGCCATAACCGCTAAAGTAGAAACCCCCACTAGCGGTAAATTCGTTGAATATCCAAGCCCTTGTGCTATCGCCACACTAATACGCACACCCGTAAAGCTGCCTGGACCTTGGCCAAAGCCAATAACATCTAAATCTTTTAATTTACAATTTGCTTTATTAAGCAGCTCATCAATAAGTGGCAGAATTTTTTGGCTATGCTGCTGCGGACACTCTTCAAAATGATGAAATGTTTTACCCTGATAATGCAAAACAAGCGATAAAGCCTCAGTAGAAGCATCTAGGGCGAGAATGTTACTTTTGATCATTTTTGTACTCAATTAATATGTTTTAAAAATGTATTTGCATCTTCTAAGCTACGTGTACGGCGCATTGGCGGTAAACTCTTTAAAAATACTTGTCCATATTGGCGTGTAACTAAACGATTATCGCAAATTACTAACACGCCTTTATCTTTGTTATCACGAATTAAGCGACCTACCCCCTGCTTTAAGGCTATAACCGCTTGTGGTAACTGAATATGCGCAAACGGGTCTTTTCCTTGCATCTGGCAATCTTGCATTCTAGCTTGCAGTAGCGGATCATCGGGCGCTGCAAACGGCAGTTTGTCGATAATAACACAGCTTAAAGTACTGCCTCTTACATCAACCCCTTCCCAAAAGGACGCTGTACCGAGTAACACGGCATTACCATGACGGGTAAATTTTTCTAATATAATGCGTTTAGACATTTGCCCTTGCATGTAAACCGGGTAGTCCATTTGTGTGGTTAAGCCCTCAGCCACTAAATGCATCATTCGGTAACTAGTAAATAGCACAAAACAACGCCCTTTTGCTGATTTTATGAGTTCGAGGGTTAACTTTACAATCGCATGCGGCATATTATCGGCGTGCGTTTCAGGTAAATAGCGCGGCAAGCACAATAGCGCCTGATTTTCATAATCAAACGGGCTATCTACCATCATACTTTGCTTTGGTTTTAACCCAAGGCTGGCATTAAAGTGAGTGAGTTCGTTGTCGACCGATAACGTGGCCGAGGTAAACACAAACCCTGCGCCAGACTCTTTCATCATCAAAGCAAATTTAGCCGATACATTCAGTGGCGTTATATTAATGGTTAAATAGCGCCGCGTGGTTTCGTACCAATAACTAAAGCCTGTTTGGGCAGTATCAAATACGCGCTCTAACTGGCCTTTAAATGCCAGCACCCGCTCAAATGGGTGTTCTATTTTATCACTTCGTTCTAGGCAGTGTTTTAAAACCTGATACACAAATTCTAAATCACTAATAACGCGGTGTAATGCAGAGCAAATAAGCTTATTACTGAGCTTTTCACGCCAATCACCGCGGCTACCATCCACACCAAACTGCAATCTTAAATCGGCGACACTGGTTTCCAGTTTATTCAAACTTTTGCCTAATTGCAGCATGTCAGGAATTTCAGCGCGGTAAATAGCGCGTAAATCATTAATTAAATCCACCAGCTTTTTAGTACTCATGGTTTCGCCAAAATAGTCGCTGGCAATTTCACTTAACTGGTGGGCTTCATCAAATATATAAGCATCTGCGCTGGGCATTAGCTCTGCAAAGCCAGACTCTTTAACCGCCATATCGGCAAAAAATAGATGATGGTTAATCACGACAACGTCGGCATCCCCTGCTTTTAAACGCGCTTTACGAATGTAGCACTCTTGAAAGTCAGGGCACTCTTTACCTAAACAGTTATCTGCAGTCGAGCTGACATACGGCAACACTTTGGCATCTTCTTCAATACCAATACAGTCGGCTAAATCGCCCGTATGCGTTTCACTGGCAAATTTAGCAACCATAGCGAGCTGATGCATTACATCAGGGTCGTCTGTGGGTACGTGTGCAACATGTTGGGTAAGCCGATAAGTGCATAAATAATTGGCACGCCCTTTTAACAATGCCGTTTTTTTAGCCGCGCCTAAGGCTTTTACTAATACAGGTAAATCACGATGATACAGCTGTTCTTGCAGTGCTTTAGAACCGGTTGAAATTATTGTTTTGCCTTTAGATTTAAGGGCTGGCGCTAAATAAGCAAAGGTTTTACCTGTGCCAGTACCGGCTTCAACAACAAGCTGGGAACTTGTTTTTAATGCATCCTCAACAGCCACGGCCATATCAATTTGAGGTTGGCGTGGTGAGTATCCATCTATTGATAAAGCCAAAGGCCCGGTTGCACTAAACAGCTGTTTGATAATACCAATCACTTTATAAAAAATAATAGCGGGATTCTACGTAAGCTATTGATGAAGGGCAAGCCAAATAGCGTGAGAATTTGGCCTTTAAAGGGGCTTATGCCCCTGTTAATTACTGTGCAATTATAGTTAACTTAATGCCACTTGCATTACGATAGCCTTTAACATCTATATGCCATATACCTGCCTGGGGTGCATAAATAGTGCAACTTTCTGTGTTGCCGTTTTTATATGGCCTACACACAAATTGTGTATTTGAAGATGGCGCACCGAAATTTAAATACAAATCAGCATCGCCACTTCCGCCTGAAATAGCAACGTTCAGTGAGGCATAACCCGCGGCTTTTTGCTCAGTAAAGCCATGGCTGACTTCATGCGCAGAAACATCTAAACTCACCAACGGGTAGAATGTATTTTGGCCATCACCAAAGGTCATTGCGCTGCCATCCCAAAACGCATTTTCATAGTTACTTGAGTAATGAACCCGCATTTGTAACTGAAAACTCAAAGGCGCAGTACCTAACCAATCGTTATACATATTAAAAATAACGTTACCAAAAAAATGAGCATCGTTTAGCGGTGAATAAGCACCGTTAATTTCTTTAAACGTATTTTCAGGACATGTAAATGAATACGCAGAAGAGCCACTTGTTCCGCCATTTAAATTAATAGTGCGAACATTTGCGTTATTCATGCTACAAGTATTACCTGATTGACTAACATCTAGGCTGTCAAAATCAGTTCCATATAAATACTTGCCTGTTTTTAGATTACCGCCAGGGCCTGTTGCATTGGCATTTTGCAGTTTATCGTAACTAAGCAAGACCTCACCGGTGTTAGCATCAATGATCAGGTATGGCCTTGATGGTGACTTGCCATAAGTAACATAAGACACTTAATAAACTAAATGCGCCTTATTTTGATCGTCAACCCAGATAGCAAGTCTGGATTGCTCATTATGTTTTTTTAAGCCTACTGATTTTGCAGCTATACCCGTTTTAGACCCTTTTAAAATCGCATCTTTTTTTGTCAATTTAGCCGATACATCAGATAAATCTTCCTCAATGTTATATACAGCTGCACCGTGGTCTTTTTTAAGCATCCCAATATTAAATGTTAAGCTGACCGTATCACCAATGACAGGAATGCCCTGATACGTTTGTTGATAGCGGCGGGTTACTTCTCCGTTATTGCTAGTAAATTCTTTTAATACAACTAATTCGTTCCCTACACTCAACCCAATCAACTGATTTGGACTTACTGATAACAAGGAAGCAGAGTTTGATTGCACCCTATTATTAATTGTCGGTTGTTGATTTAGGTATTTCTTATTCGCAGCTACTGCATTTGTTGCTTGAACAAAGTTAAAGCAGCAAAAGTTGCAATTGTGATTTTAGATAAATTTACGTTTACGCTCCGTTAAAGTTTAAGTTTTTAATATATTTGTATTAATCGCCACATTGTGTACCCGCTTAAGGGTCGTAGTAGGCCACAAACTTAAATAACGAAAATAAACATTTAATTTACAATAACTTAAAGAACACCGCTTTAACTAATGAAGGCCAGAGATAACACTTCGTATACATATATTTACATAAGACAGCCAGCAAAAAGCATTAGATTTTAAAATCACACGCTTTATTGTTAATCACTAATCGACTGCTCAATGAGTATGTAGTTGCAAAGGAAAATACTTTACCTGTTGAGCTTTAAAAGAGGGGTAATCTATTTTAAATGGGTAGGGAGTAGCTTTAAAAACACGCAGTTCATAACCATGCACCACTACTTGCTATGTTTAAACAAATTTGCTTTTATTGAGGGCGATTTAAACTTGAGGCAATAACGGCATCGCCAATCACTTGTACTAAGCCCATGTATCTAAATGGGGTTTGTCGTCATCTTCTTCAGCGGTTTTATTGCGCGATTTATTTTCGTCAAACGCCAGCTTATGTTGCTTTTCTACTTCTCTTTTTTTACGCTCTTCTAACTCGACTTTTTTGGCACTGGCACTTTGTTGAACCCCAGCAACATGAAAAGCCCCTTTAGATTCAAGCGTTAAACGCGTAATAGGCCCTAAATAAGGGATCATTATATCCATGCTTGCCTCCATTGAATTGAACGTAATTTAATCACTATAAAGCTGTTGATAAATAAAGCAATACTCTAATTATTATCGGCAGTTATAAGATATTCTTTAATTAAAGAATATTTTTCTTGCCATGATGTTAGTGAATGTGTTTTTATAAATGCGAAATTTATTAAACAAACAGCAGCTAAGCGTTAACATAGTAACGAATAGCTAAACAGGATATAAAAATGCTTAATTCACTGACAGTTGTACATCACCACCATCATTCATCGGAATAACCTGTCAGGTCTTTCGCTGAGAGGTTGTTCCTAAAAGGAAACCTCTGGCGAATCAACATACCAAGATTCATTTTCGCCCTGAGGTTTCCCTCGGGGTTTTTAGTTTTTAAATTAAAGGAAAATGAGTAATGAATAATAGTAATCGTCTTCGTATCGCCATTCAAAAAGGCGGCCGCCTATCTAAAGATTGTCAAGATCTGCTTAAGCAACTGGGTGTAAAGCTCAATCTTCGTGAGCAGCGCCTAATAGCACACTCAACCAACATGCCTATCGACGTTTTGCGTGTACGCGATGACGATATTCCTGGCTTAGTTATGGACGGTGTATGTGATTTAGGTATTGTTGGCGAAAACGTACTAGTAGAAGTACAAGCAGAAAGAGAACGCCAAGGTGTACCGAGTGAAGTAACAAAGCTTGCTAAACTTGACTTTGGTTACTGTCGTTTAGCACTCGCATGGCCACAAGAACTTGGTAAGCAAGACAAGAGCTGGTTTGAAGGCAAACGCATAGCAACCACTTACCCAGAAATTTTAAGCCAATACCTAAAACGCGAAGGCATCAACGCCAGTACAGTAATGTTAACAGGTTCAGTGGAAGTAGCACCACGAGCAGGACTTGCCGATGCTATTTGTGATTTAGTTTCTACAGGCGCAACGCTTGAAGCAAATGGCTTAATGCAGGGTGATACCATTTTAGAGTCAAATGCTTGTTTAATCCAAAACACTCAACTGCAAGACCCTGAAAAATTAGCGCTCATCAATAAACTAATGCCGCGTTTACGTGGTGTAAAGCAAGCTAAAGAAAGCAAATACATTATGTTACACGCACCAAAAGACAAGCTTGATGAAATTTGTGAGATTTTACCTGGCGCTGGACAACCTACATTATTGGCTCTTGCGGGTAATGATGAATATGTTGCCCTACACATGGTGAGCAGTGAAACCCTATTTTGGGAAACCATGGAACAACTTAAGGCCCTTGGTGCCAATTCTATTTTAGTTATGCCAATTGAAAAAATGATGGAGTAACAACAATGCTTCGTTGGAATGAGGAATCATCACAAGTTCAAGCGGCGGCGCTTATGCGCCCTGCTGTATCAGCAAGTGAAAAAGTAGAAAGCATTTGCCAGACTATTTTGGCAAAAGTTAATGCGCAAGGCGATGCCGCTTTACTTGCATTAGCAAAAGAGTTCGATAATAGAGCCAAGCCGCGTTTACGTGTACCACTTGATGAAATTAATGCCGCTGAGAAAATGCTAAGCCCAGAGCTTAAATATGCAATTGATACCGCTTATGCCAATGTGAAATGTTTTCATCAAGCGCAACTGCCAAAAGATATTAAGTTATCGACTCAACCCGGTGTTGACTGTGAACTAAAATATCAAGCCATCGAAGCAGTCGGTATTTATGTACCAGGAGGGAGTGCCCCTCTTCCATCATCGGTTATTATGCAAGGTGTATTGGCGCAGTTAAGCGGTGCAAAAACCGTGGTCTTAACCACCCCAGTACAAGGTGATAAAGCAATTAACCCGGCTATTTTATATGCCGCTAAATTATGTGGTATCACCACAATTATTGAAAGCGGCGGTGCAGGCGCGATTGCTGCAATGGCTTATGGTACTGAGTCTGTTCCTAAAGTGAATAAAATTTTTGGCCCAGGTAACAGCTTTGTCACTATGGCAAAACAGTTAGTCGCACAAACGATTCCAGGTATGGCGATTGATATGCCAGCAGGGCCATCAGAAGTGTTAGTGATTGCAGATGAACGTGCAAACCCAGAGTTTATTGCTGCCGACTTACTGTCTCAAGCAGAACACGGGGCTGACTCACAAGTTATTTTATTATGTAACAGTGAAACCATTATTGAACAAACGCAAGATGCGCTTACTCGTCAATTAGCTAACTTAAGCCGAAAAGACACCGCTGAACAAGCGCTGGCCAATTCGTCACTTATTTTAGTGGATTCAATAGCCCAAGCATTTGATGTATCAGCGCAATATGGGCCAGAGCACTTAATTTTACAGCTGGCAGATGCAAGCCCGTACCTTGATGCGGTTAAAAATGCAGGTTCAGTATTTGTTGGCGACTACACACCAGAATCGGCTGGCGATTATGCATCGGGTACTAACCACGTATTACCTACTTACGGTTATAGCGCGACATACTCAAGCTTAAACTTGCTTGATTTTTTCCGCACATACACAGTACAAACTATTAGTAAAAGTGGCTTAACTGAGCTTTCAAAAGCTATTTTACCACTGGCAGACGCAGAAGGCCTTGATGCCCACGCTAATGCGGTTTCAATTCGTTTAGAGGCAATAAACAATGAGCAATGAGAGCGCCCAAGCAACCAGCTTATTACCTGATAATATTGCAGCGCTTGCTGCTTACAGCTCGGCTAAAAGTGAAAAGTTAACAGGCACAACGTGGCTCAATGCCAACGAAAGTCCGTATGCTAAAAACCTTGAGCTGAGTATTGAAGATTTAAATCGCTATCCCGATCCACAACCACAATTGGTTATTGATCGCTATACAGCTTACACCGAGCTTAAAAGCGACAATGTCCTTATGACGCGAGGTGCAGATGAAGGCATTGAACTTTTAGTACGCACGTATTGCCAGCCAGCTAAAGATAGCATTGCGCTGTTTTTGCCTACCTACGGTATGTATAAAGTAACTGCTGATACGCACAATGTGGCTATTAACGCGCTTACTCAAGAGTTATTATTAACAGCCAATGTTGATGATATTGTCACTGCGGTCGGTAGCTCAAAACTGGTGTTTATTTGTAATCCAAATAACCCAACAGGTAGTTTAACGCCGCTAGATAAAGTAAAAGCCATTGCCACTGCGCTTGCAGGTAAAGCATTGGTGATTGTTGATGAAGCCTATATAGAGTTTTGCCCAGAGCAAAGTGCAACACAACTTATAAACGAGTTTAGTAATATTGTAGTGCTACGTACACTGTCAAAAGCGTTTGCGTTGGCAGGCCTGCGAACCGGGTTTACCCTCGCTCAAGCCAGTGTACTTGCGCCCATTCGTAAAGTCATTGCACCGTATCCGGTATCGAGCGTGGTAGCGAGTATTGCAGCGCAAGCCATTGCCCCTGATGCCATTACCTCTATGCGTCGCCAGGTGAGCATTTTAAACAGCTTAAAATTAAAGCTAATAGAGTGGTTAAACGCCTCCCCTGCTGTATTAAAAATTCTCACTGGTGAAGGCAACTTTGTTACCTTAAAATTGGCCGATAAAAACTGCTTTAAAGTTGCCCTAGAACAAGGCTTAGTCATGCGAGCATTTACCTTATACGGTGAAGACGACTGGCTACGCATTTCAATTGGTAGCGATCAAGAATTAGAACAAGTAAAAATTTGGCTCGATGGTTTAACCACCCCAACAGCCCTATCACAACAGGAAGTATCATGAGTAATCCCTATTTATTTATAGACCGCGATGGCACGATTATCGAAGAGCCTATCACCGACAAACAGGTTGATAGCCTAGAAAAATTAGTGTTTTTGCCAAATGTGATCCCTGCTCTATTACAACTTCAAGCGGCAGGTTACCGCCTTGTAATGGTTTCAAACCAAGATGGTTTAGGTACTAACAGTTTCCCTACTGCGGATTTTGATATAGCCCAAGACAAAATGATGGACATACTCAACAGCCAAGGGATTAAATTTGATGAAGTTCTGATCTGCCCTCACTTTGATGAACAAAATTGTGACTGCCGTAAGCCAAAAACAGGCTTACTGACCGAGCTTATGCGCTCTGGCAACGTAGATTTAGCGCGCTCTTTTGTAATTGGCGACCGCCAAACTGATATTGGACTTGCCAATAACTTATGTTGTGAAGGCATTTTGTATGACGGCAGTTGGGATGCCATTGTCACTAAGTTAACAACCGCGAACCGTGAAGGCCGTGTCACTCGCAACACCAAAGAAACTCAAATCGATGTGCAAGTTAATTTAGACCAAACAAAAAATGGCGAAATTAGCACTGGCCTTGGCTTTTTCGATCACATGCTGGATCAAATTCGCACTCACGCAAATATTGGCTTAAATATTAAAGCCAAAGGCGATTTACACATTGATGAGCACCACCTAGTTGAAGATATCGGCATTGCACTTGGCCTTGCCCTTAAACAAGCGCTAGGTACAAAATCACAAATAGCGCGTTATGGTTTTGCCTTACCTATGGATGAATGTAAAGCAGAAGCGCAAATTGACTTATCGGGCCGCGCCTCGTTTGTATTAAATGCCGATTTTAGCCGTGAAAAAGTGGGTGATTTAGACGTACAAATGGTTGAGCATTTTTTCAAAAGCTTAAGTGATAACGCTGCAATTAGTCTTATTTTGTCGGTAAGTGACGGTAACTGTCATCACCAAGTAGAGGGCTTATTTAAAGCATTTTCTCGTGCTCTGCGTATGGCTATTGCGCAAGATACCAGCCAACAAACAGCCAGCTCTAAGGGGTGTTTATGATTGCCATAATTAATACCGGTTGTGCCAACATTAACTCTGTTCGTTTTGCCTTTGAACGCTTAGGTAAAAATCCTGAGGTGATCACCTCACCTGAGCAACTAAAAGGCTTCGAACGTGCTATTTTACCCGGTGTAGGCCATGCTTCTGTTGCGATGAAACGCTTAAAAGACGCTGGTTGGCAGCAAGCAATTGATGAATATCAGCGCCCGCTGATGGGCATTTGTTTAGGCATGCAATTACTTTGCGACAGCACAGAAGAAGGCAACGTTGATTGCCTTGGCAAAATTCCGGGTGTTGTTAAGCACTTAGAAGTGGGCACATTAACCTCACCACATATGGGCTGGAATGACCTAAGCGTGCTAAAAGAGCATGCCCTTACCAAAGGGTTATCGGCGCAAGATCAAGTGTACTTTGTGCATAGCTTTGCGCACACAGTAAACGATGCCACCCTAGTTAGCGGTGAATACGGGCAAGCTTTTTCAGCGATAGTTGCCAAAGATAACTACGCAGGCATGCAGTTCCACCCAGAGCGAAGCGCCAAAGTAGGCACCCGACTTTTACAAAACTTTTTAGATTGGCAGCTGTAAGCGCAGCAAAAAAATAAGAGAAATAAACGTGATTATTCCAGCACTCGATGTATTACAAAACCAAATTGTGCGCTTATACCAAGGTAAGTATGATACAGCACAATTTTACCCTTTTGAGCTTGGCGCACGCTTACAAGATTACGAAAATAGCGGCGCAGGCAAACTGCACTTAGTTGATTTAGAAGGCGCGCGCGATCCAAATAAAAAACAGTGGCAGCATATACAAGCTGCGACTAAAGCGCTTAATGTTCCCTATCAAGTGGGCGGGGGTATTCGTTCAGAGCAAGATGTTGCTGACTGGCTTGAAGCCGGTGCTAACCAAGTCGTGATTGGCTCAATGGCCGTTGAAAAGCGTGAGCAAGTAAAGGCGTGGATTGAAAAGTTTGGCAGTGAACACTTTGTTATCGCACTAGATGTTAATAAAACTGATAACGGCTGGGCACCAGCAACACATGGTTGGTTAAGTGAATCTGAGTTTGGCTTGTTCGAACTTGTTGATTTTTACGTGGCACTTGGCGTGGTTGATTTTCTGTGTACTGACATCAGTAAAGACGGCACCATGACCGGCCCTTCGTTTGCACTTTATGAAGACTTAACAAACCACAACAGCGAAATTAAAGTTCAAGCGTCAGGCGGTGTAAGCTCACTGGATGATATTGCAAAGCTGAAAAAGCTGGGCGTTGGTGGTGTTATTTTAGGTAAATCATTACTCGATGGTGCCTTTAATGTTGAGGAGGCGTTAGCATGTTATCAAAACGCATAATTCCTTGCTTGTATGATACCAGATATTTATAAGAAATAATAAAAACTAAAAAATCATAAAAACCCAATAATTTTAAGGGCTTATAGCTATAGTCAAGTAGTAAGCCCTATCCACCCCATTAGATTAATAATATAAAAAATGTAGCCTATACATCTCCAATTGACTATTATAAATAACAAGTGTCGCCTATATGTATCCTATGACAGTTAAACGCTCGTTCCCAAACGCGGTCACGTTGGAAAGTTAGATTAACTTTATCATTTATATTATTTTACTTGTTTGCTTTATCTTTGCTTCTACCTTTGCTAACCAAATCAGCGGAATAATAATTAAAGAAGATCCTATAGCCAAGCTCAGGTCCGGTATTTCATCGAACCACAGCACCCCTACAACTACAGCACCTAATAAGCCAGTGTATTCGGCACTGGAAATTTTACTGGCTTCGATTGCTCTATATACCAATACACATATACCAGCATAAATTAGGATAAAAGTGTTGGAGCCTGTTGCCGTTAACATTGGAGACCAGTCCCAAGGTTTGCCTTCCCATAACGCTAACCCAAATGCGGCTGGGATACCTACTAGGTTGGTGAGCATTAAAGTTTGGAACACATTATGATGCTGAGGTAATTTACGAACCAATAAATTATTTACAGCCATAGTCAATGCGACGACAAGGGCGGCAATCGCTGCCCAATTAATTTGTGTTGGTTTAACCACGATAAGTACGCCGATAAAGCCCAAAACAGCAGCAGCAATTGAGTGGCTAGTCAGCTTTTCCTGAAACAATATCATGGCTAACGGCAGCATAAGCAAAGGCGCTGTATAGAAAATAGCATTTACGGTAGCTAACGGCAGAGCGCCCAGAGCGAATACCATAAATATTGCCCCTAATAACCAAATGTGGCCACGTATAAAGTGCCATTTGAGGCCAGCGAAGAGGCTTTGTTTATTACTGAATAGACAAAATGGAAGTAAAATCAGCACTGCGGTCAATTGACGAAATAATACAAATTGGTATATGGCAGTATCTGCTGGCAGAGTTTTTATCAAAGCGTCAGAAAAAACACCAATTATATTTCCGATGATAAGTAATGTCATCGCGAGTCCGACAGTTATTTTGGGCATTTCATTACTCCTGCTACATTCTAGAAAATGTCAATGGAACTGAATTAATAGAGTTACGTTTGTAAAACGGTTATATGATTAGCGTATTCCATACCTTATATGATGTATAATGTTTAAAATTTTTTTAGTATGAGCTAAATTTATAATGAAGTTGCCTCCTTTACGTGCCCTGCAATGCTTTGAAGCTGTTGCGCGACTTAATAGCTTTTCCAAAGCTGCTGAGCACCTCAATGTGACTCAAAGTGCGGTTAGTCACCAAGTTCGATTACTCGAAGACTATTTGGGTGAAACTCTGTTTAACCGACAGGGGCGTTCTTTTTCCTTGACTAAGGTCGGGGAACGTTACTTTGAAGAAGTGACTAACTCATTAGGAAATCTATCAAATGCCAGTCAAATGATACGTCACGGGGAATCAGGCAATCTTCGTTTGGCTTTATATAGCTCTGTTGCGGTGAACTGGTTGATACCGAAGTTAGAAGATTTTAGAAATCAGCACCCAGAAATAGAAATAACTTTAAATATGGTCGGGGATCAACCGGATTATAATGACCAATTTGCGGATTGTTTTATTACAATGAATCCACCGGAACGTAACTTTGTCAATCAATTCATGTTTACTGAAAAACTTTATCCAGTGTGTGGAAAAAAGCTTTGGCAGCAGTTAAGAAATAAGCCTCTACCTGATTCATTATGGCAACACCCGTTATTATCAGTACAATACTCAGATACAAATGAAAGTCTTGGTGACGACTGGTTACGTTGGTGTATGAGTGGTAAATTTGAATTACCTAAAGACGTCAAAATTAATCAATTTAGTCATGTCTTACTTGCCGCTGAAGCGGCTCGATATAATTTGGGAATTACCCTCATTAGTAATTACATGATGGATGATCAGGATCGCCAGCAAAGTCTTGTGCGCATACCTATGCACGAGCTTATTACCGGAGATAAATTCTATTTTGTCTATAAGGAAACACGAGCTAGGCAACCTGATATTATGAAATTAGGTCGTTGGCTTAAACAGCAGTGTTATGAACTGGAATCAGCTTAGCTATTTAAATCAGAGTTGAAGCTAGATGAGTTCAGCACGTTTATTCAACCCCAACGACACCCAAAACTAACCGACTTTTGTACGAACTTAACAAGCATCACTCAACACAATGTCGATCATGCACCATATTACCCTGAAGCAATTAACACTTTCCAAAATTGGCTAGGCAATTACCATAACTACCTGTTTTGCAGTTGGGGTGAGTATGGCAAACAGCAGGAGCGTTAAAGCTTGCTCAAATCTCACTCACCGGTTCTCATCATCGTGGAATCGATGATGCTAATAACATGATCAAGTTAATGCCGTATGTGATGGGAAGAGTATTTATTGATAGTCAAAAGGAAATTCTCAAAATAGAAAATAATAATATTACCATGCGCCCCATTCACCACAGCTAGGGCACTTCATATTAAATGGCTCGAGCGCTCTTGCTGAATGATAGCTCCAATAAAGGCCATTCTTTATCAAACGAGTGCTGCTTTTATCGCTAGCGCAGTGGTTATATATTTGAAGTTGTTCACATTCACAACACTGCATCCATACCGACTTAGGTGTACGCTCAACCCAATCACCATGCCTATTTCGATAGCGAGTAGTCTTTTTTAAGTTTTTGACGTCACTGGAGCCACACCTTATGCAAATCGGGACTGCTAGACTGCTGTCATTATCCAAATCGCTAGTTTTAGCATCTTCTAACTTATACTGAAGAAACATACCCAGTAAGCGTTGTAATTCGTCTGAGTAAAGTGAGCGATCTATAGGGCTTAAAAAAACAGCCCCCCGATCATGAGAGAAAAGATTAGCATCGTCGTTAATGTTTAGCTCTCCTAGGAAGCTGTGTTTCCCCCATAATTGTGCAGTAATAGGATATTCAATTAGGTTATTACAGGGGTGAATAAGAAATACAGGATTTGAATTGTTTTCACTATAATTTTTACCGTCGAACAATTCATTAATTTTTGAAAGCATTCCTCCTGCTTTATCAAATGTTAGTTTATCGTAAAACTTCGCGTCTAATACAAAACGTTTAAAATGGCGCTCGGTAGTACCGTCGATATTATTGGAAAACCACGTCAGATCCAAAATAAAGTCAGGGCGCTTATTATTTGATAAAGATTTTTCATACCATAGCGAAATATATCTTTTTGCCTCATCATTAGTTAAATTTACGTTAATATCTGTTTTGTTAGACTTTACTGCTTCAATAAGTTTATATTTCCAATCCTTCTGTGGTACAAACCTAAACGAATTTTTTAGAACAAGTATGAGTTGTATTAAAGTCCAACGTTCATATAAAAGAGGCATATTTACCAGCCCCATATCATCTATTTGTTCAAGGTTTAATAAAAGCTCATCATCTGTAAGTTTAGTGATATCTCTCAATACCTTATAGCCATTATGAACGGCCTGATAATTAATATTTTGGACGAATGTCATTGAGTTAGGAAAATTAGACGAAGTGCCGTCTTAGAGCGCGAGAA
>NZ_PNCV01000219.1:0-350 GCF_005886925.1 Pseudoalteromonas sp. S3260 | reverse complement strand
GGCGGGAGTTTATCTCGCGCATTTATCTAACGTTTAAATCTAATTTCTTGTTTGAGCACAGAGAAGCGAGTAAGAAGATAACGGGCTTCGCGTGGCGAGCAGCGGGCTTGTACAAATAGTTTGTACACCTAGTCGTATCAGCAATGAACCTAGAACCTTTAATTTACTCTTTCAGCGCAGCGTCTTTTAATCTCTGTGGTGAATAAATAACTTAAAACCTATTTGCACAAAGAGCAAAGAATGAGAGCAAATGAGCAAATAAAAAATACAGCTTTTCTTTGCCTTTTTTATTAAATAAATTACCAATTGCGTTTGAATTGATACCAAGAAAAATTCTGCCGAACCCCGAA
>NZ_PNCV01000218.1:0-315 GCF_005886925.1 Pseudoalteromonas sp. S3260 | reverse complement strand
GTCACCCGTCACCCGTCACCCATGAACTTAAACCAAACCTGCGAGGCATAAAGCCCCGCTTTAAAAATCATTTTGAACCACAGAGTACACCGAGACGCTTCGCCTACACAGATAAGATAAAGCAAATAAACCATGTCTTTAATCATTTCCTCTGTGTGCTCTGCACCCTCTGTAGTAAATAAAATCACTAACAGACGCGACATAAAGTCGCTGCTACATTTGCGCGGCATAAAGCCCCGCCTACGTCTAATCCAAACACCGTGCTTGGCTTAATCTCTACCTAAAACCTAATACCTAGATGTATGGACTCCCTCT
>NZ_PNCV01000217.1:0-280 GCF_005886925.1 Pseudoalteromonas sp. S3260 | reverse complement strand
CATTTAAAATCGCGCCAAGTGTATACCCAAACCACCTCAAAATGCGAGTGTCGTTGGAATTAAAAGCGATTTAGGCAAGGCATTGATTGCAAATAATAGTGGTTCTATTATTAATATCAATAACGCAGTATAAATCGCTTTTAAGCCAACCCGTGGGCGTTTCACAGGGGCATACTCTCATCGTTGCTACTTCTTGAAAGGGACTACCATGACTGCAAAGTATCGCCTTGATATTAAGCCCCTGTGAAGCGCTGAATTCTGCATTTTGAGGTGGTTTGGG
>NZ_PNCV01000216.1:0-378 GCF_005886925.1 Pseudoalteromonas sp. S3260 | reverse complement strand
TC
The DNA here is from genome assembly GCF_005886925.1 of Pseudoalteromonas sp. S3260. Taxonomy (NCBI): domain Bacteria; kingdom Pseudomonadati; phylum Pseudomonadota; class Gammaproteobacteria; order Alteromonadales; family Pseudoalteromonadaceae; genus Pseudoalteromonas; species Pseudoalteromonas sp. S3260. The sequence continues at coordinate 376 of NZ_PNCV01000216.1, read as the reverse complement.
TATTACAGAGAGATACAAGAAGGGGCTATCTCCTCGAAAGAAGGTAAGGCTAAAGTTGAAAAGGCTAAAAATGTTGCTTTAGGTAATCATTTTGAATATACGTCCAACATAAAAAGTAATATTAACATCTGGATCGTTTGGTTTACGATTTCTTTATTAGTGGGTATAAGACTATTGCCAGACGCTTTAACAGGGCTTGGTAATTTTCTTATGTTTATATTTCAAATGCTTAGAGATAATTATGAAGTTGCAAATGAGAACTTTAGCTTCAGTGGTCTATCTTTACTTTCCGTAATCTTGGTTTGGTTTCCTTGGCATATTGTAAGATGTGCGCAAAAACAAAAAAAGATTCTTTGTGAATCGCCCCGTGTTTGCC
>NZ_PNCV01000215.1:0-907 GCF_005886925.1 Pseudoalteromonas sp. S3260 | reverse complement strand
AACTGTATCCGCATTGAAAATGGCGCTATCAGTATCCCAAAGGTAGGCAAGATACCCATTATCTTGCATCGCAAACTAGCAAGTAAAATCAAGACTGTAACTATCCAGTATCACCACGGAAAATGGGGATGCAGCATCACTCAGGAAGTTGAGTGCAAAACAGCTAAACAAGTTTTAAAAACAATCACAGGTTTTGACATTAACTCAAAGCAAACTGTTGTTGGCTCAGATGGTTTTGTGGTCGATAACCCCACGTTTTTAAAGCAGTCAAAAACAAAGTTAAATCAATTGCAACGCCAGCTTGCACGCCGAACTAAAGGTTCAAATCGCTGGCAAAAAACCAAACAACGCATCAACAAATTACACGGCAAAATCTCACGGCAAAGGCTCGACTTTGCACACAAAATTTCACGCCAGATAACCAATGAAAATGACATTTTAGTGTTCGAAGATTTAAACGTAAAAGGGATGCAAAAGTTCAATGGCAGCATGGTTGCCGACAATGTGATGGGCTTAATTACTCAGCTTTCAAAATACAAAACTGAGCTTGAAGGTAAACTCTATCACGAGATTGGCAGGTTTGAAAAATCCACAGGGGTTTGTTCTGAATGCGGCCAACATCATGTTTTAACATTGAACGACAGATATTTCACATGTACGGCTTGTGAAACTTACCAAAGCCGAGACTTGTCAGCGGCTAAAAGCATAGCAAAAACAGGTGAATTAGATTTGATTGCGGCTGGGATCGTCGCAAGGGTTACCCCCACATCTCAGCAGAAATCAGCCATTAAAACGAAAGTCTTCGAGCTATCGAAGTTTGCTGTTGGAACTGAGAAAAAAGAAGCAGCCTAGTCTCTAAGTCAAGGCTGTAGAAGCCCATTGATCGACACGGAGTGGCGTCGATGGG
>NZ_PNCV01000214.1:0-371 GCF_005886925.1 Pseudoalteromonas sp. S3260 | reverse complement strand
CTGACCCCATGCCGAACTCAGCAGTGAAACGAAACAGCGCCGATGATAGTGTAGCATTTGCTATGTGAAAGTAGGACATTACCAGGCTCCAAATTTAGTCGAAAGACTTTAAATTTAAAAATAAATAATAAGAAAATTGAAAAGAATTTTCTTGGTGACAATAGCGTTTTGGACCCACCTGACCCCATGCCGAACTCAGTAGTGAAACGAAACAGCGCCGATGATAGTGTAGCATTTGCTATGTGAAAGTAGGACATTACCAGGATCCAAATAATAGAAACCCGTTACAGCGATGTGACGGGTTTTTTGCTGTCTGGGATTTAATAAATAGCCAAGAGCCCATGCCGAACGGTAAGCGTCCGGCCAACCAC
>NZ_PNCV01000213.1:0-398 GCF_005886925.1 Pseudoalteromonas sp. S3260 | reverse complement strand
AGTCGAAGCGCTATCAGTAAATGTTGCTGCAGCAGCAGTACCGTCACCTGCACCTGAAAAAGCAGTCAGTGCAATAGGAGCCCCTGCAGCATTTGTGATTGTGATTGTACCTGCATCATTAACTGCTGTGTAACCATCTATATCATTTATTGAAGCTGCAAGTGAATCAGCATCAGTACCAGTTACATTATTAGACCCATCCAATGTAAAATCGATTGTTCCGTTATCAAAGTTCATAGCTGAAAGAGTTGCAGTTGTAACATCAGCAACTGCTGCTGTTACACCATGGTCACCTGTTTTTGCATTAATCGCTGCCGCTTTATCGGCTGCGTCTGATGCACCCGAAGCATCTACATCGTAAGTTTCACCACCTACTGCAAATGAAACGCTTCCAGCTG
>NZ_PNCV01000212.1:0-1618 GCF_005886925.1 Pseudoalteromonas sp. S3260 | reverse complement strand
CATTGATAGATATTTGGATCAATATTCATTACGGGAGATGAACCGCCCATTGCGGACCCGCATGATGGGTGGTGTGGGGGCTGGAGGTTAGAGACCTCCGGCTACCCGATTATGTGTTTAACTGCGTTTTTACATAGTTAATAATTTCATCTGGTGTTGAATCTTGCATGATAATAGACACTAATTGAAATTGCGAAAAAACTTCGTCTGTATAAAAAGAAGTGTGATTTACATAATCATCTTCTAATTTATCATCAAGATCGTCAGAGAAATTCATGTCCCATGTTCTTTCAACATACTCTAACCTTAGATTTGTCTCTGACATTTTGCTCATACTCAAGAAACACATAACATTTTAGTATTTATGCGACACGCTGTTTGTGTTGCATAATCGCTTATCATACGATGACACCCATTTTAACGACCTATTGAACCTGTGTTATCATACGATGACACCCATTTTAACGACCTATTGAACCTGTGTCACAAAATTCACTATTAAGCTCTGCATTTAGTTTCTTGCAACTTTAAAAGGCTGGTTTCAGCTTTAAATAAGTAAATATCGTTGTAAAACTTAAATGACAGACATGGAAATACCTGCTCTATACAGTAAGTTTACGTATTTGATTGATTAAGCTTTATGCGAGTAATTTTTCGCAGTTACTCATGTTTGCTCGCCGCTTTCTCCCTAAATTTTCACAATAGCTTTCATGTGAAGAAGGTCTACCGACTGCACCATGAAACACACGCGTAAATTGTGTCGTCAATTTCAGCCAGTTCTCAGGGCTAATATTGACTCGCTCTAGTAAAGGAAGGTATATATTGTCAATGTGTCCCTGCTTGTCTTCTCTTATAACACGGCCTGTTAATTCAACGAGTTCAAGGTAGGATTTAAGTTCAAAAGGTAGGCCTTTTGGCATGATTTGGCGTGGTAACCCTGCAAAACGTAATAAACTTTTAGGCTGCTTGCCTGTTGCTGCACTTTCTAATCGCTTTTTCACGCTGGTATGATTTGATTCTTCGGGGATGCTGGCTACCTTTGCTCTAATTGGATTTAAATCTACATACGCCATGCAAGCAGCTAGTGCGGCTTCATCTAGCAAGGCCTGTGATTTAAAGCGCCCTTCCCAGAATCGACCAGTGCAGTTGTCTTCTTTATTCGCTTTGCGCGCAATATCTTCATTTAACAAGCGCATAAACCAACTGATGCTAGATAGCCGCTCTCGGTATTGTTTTACTGTTTGATTGAAAAAGATAAGCTCTGCTTTAGTGAGTTTTTCACCTTGCAGGTATTTTTGCGTTAATAACGTGCCTTTACACACTTTATGCCACCGAATAATAATGGCTTTGTCATTTAGCCTATTGGCCTTTTTATCATCTACATATAGTACTAAATGAGTGTGATTACTCATCACAGCATAAGCACACACATCTATGCAAAATACTTTTGCTAAGGCAAGTAGCCTATCTTCTACCCAGCCTCTGCGGTGCTCATAAGACTGACCTGTAAAATGGTCTTCTCCGCATAAAAAGGCTCGGCGTACACAACGTGAAATACAGTGATAATATCGCGTATCAGCCAAACTAACCTGACGCTTTCTTGCAATTGCCATGGAAC
>NZ_PNCV01000211.1:0-204 GCF_005886925.1 Pseudoalteromonas sp. S3260 | reverse complement strand
GTTCGAGGTTCGAGGTTCGAGAAGTTTAAAAACCTTGCGGTTAACATCGCAAGGTTTTTTATATCTGTAGGCGGGAGTTTACCTCGCGCATTATCACTAATAGACGCAGAATCAATCCGCTGCTACATCATCCAAGCTTAACCCGCTTCTCGCAGCTCGTCGCCCGTGAACTTTAAACCAAATCTGCGCGGCATAAAGCCCCGC
>NZ_PNCV01000210.1:0-424 GCF_005886925.1 Pseudoalteromonas sp. S3260 | reverse complement strand
TGTCCACACAGATGATTGTTAATTGTAAAGAGAACAACACTTATTGTTTGGGTCTGTAGCTCAGCTGGTTAGAGCGCACCCCTGATAAGGGTGAGGTCGGTAGTTCAAATCTACTCAGACCCACCACTTCTTCTTAATACTGCGTTGTAAGCTTCGTTGTTTAGTGAACTAAACGGCCTCAACTTACGCCTCGTCTTAAAAAGAAGTCGGTATACAAACAGTAAGACCAGCATATGTGGGGCTATAGCTCAGCTGGGAGAGCGCCTGCCTTGCACGCAGGAGGTCAGCAGTTCGATCCTGCTTAGCTCCACCACTTTACTTCTTAAAAATAAATATTCTTTTATCGGGTAGCACAATCACCTGAGAATAGAGTGTGTTTAATTTTGAGAAGTTTTTGATTCTCTGCTCTTTAAAAATTTGGAAA
>NZ_PNCV01000021.1:0-10286 GCF_005886925.1 Pseudoalteromonas sp. S3260 | reverse complement strand
ATTGGCTTAACTGTATGGCCTATGGCCTGCCTCTTTCGCTTTTCTTGCCCAATAATGCGTGCCACCACATGACTCCATCGCCACTAATGACTGCTTTTCTGACGCCAATAATTGAAGTAGCTTTTGTCGCGATACTTCTTTGTTGTATACAACCTGTCGATCTTGACCTATTTTACAAACTTGATAATTATTTTTTGCTAAATCAATCGCAATAACGTTAAGATTCATCATGTAAGGACTCCTTTAGTAAAAGTTTTGTCACTTATTACGTTGCCCCTCGATGGGAGGGGAGTCCATACATCTCGGTGGTAAATAAATCACTAAGATCTTATTGTAATAATAGTACTGGGTGAAGGATTAAGCTCGAAACCCGTTAACTTTATTTAAAACCTTTATTCTTGAACCACAGAGGACACCGAGGTGCTTCGCGCTGCACGGAGAAAAAGCGTCAATTTTGGAAATCTAATAACTCACAACAGTTCTTTAATCTTTGTCTTTAATCACTTTCTCTGTGTGCTCCTATCCTCTGTGGTAAATAAATCACTAAGTTCTTATTGTAATAATAGGGCCGGGTGAGTTATTAAGCTCGTAACCCGACTCTCGCAGCCCGTTAACTTTCGCCTAGACAAAAAAAGACCCAGAGCTATAAGAACTCTGGGTTATAGAGGGGCTCATATGTGAGCCCTGCGCTAACTAAAGACACTTTCAGATTCTTAGGGAGAAGAAGAAAGTTATTTAAGTATAGTCAAAAGTGCTAAAAACACACATTTTTGTTCGTTTTTTATACTGAAAATAATTACAGTGAGTTACATTTGTTATGCACACCTTTGTTACATTTAAGTTGGAGTTTACGCCCAGTTTATTAACTGCGTATTTTGTACTAAATCTCTTGGTAAAGAGTTTTTAACTTTATTTTTTTGCCATTTCCCTAAGCCAATAGGACAACTACATAAAGTTAGGATCACCTCGCCGCTTGATTTGGTTACCTCTTCTAGGCGTATATCTTTACCATTAAAGTAATCGTTAGCCTGTTCATTGGTTAATGCCAGTACATTACTTTTACACTGCTTTCCAAATACTGTGGCAAATTCGTGCGTTAGGCGTACGCCATTTTTATGAATAACGCCTACCTGAATACCTAATCGCGCATATTTAATTTTGTTTTGTATCGCTTCAAATTCATCAGGAAACAGCCAAAGCTCTTTGTCGCGCTGCATTAAAGTGCCTGGTAGACTCGTTAAACCAAATTGCTTTTTGAGGGAGCTCATAAACGCACTTTGCTGTTTACTATCAAAGTCACTAAAAGGGAATGCACCTTTTTTAACTTTTAGATTTTGGTTTTCGCAGCTGCTGTGCTTTTTAAATTTAGCAATAAAAAAGCCTTCGCTGTCGAAGGTTTGCGGCCAAACATGTAAGTAGCCCTCTGTGGTGGTGGCTTTATCAGCCCCGGGGAATAAGTCGCTTAATGACTCAGAGCTTATATATTCGCCAAACTCATCTAATAATGCGCTGCATACTTGCTGGTTTTCGAGAGGGGTTAATGTACAGGTTGAATACACCAATGTGCCGCCAGGTTTAAGTGCGTAAAATGCACTTTTAATCAGATCTTTTTGTACTTGGGCAATGGTAATATTTGACTCGATAGACCAATTTTTTAGTGCATCGCTGTCTTTACGTACCGTGCCTTCGCCAGAGCAGGGCGCATCAAGTAAAATGCTGTCGAAGCATTCAAACATGTAATTGCCAAATACCACACCATCAAAATGCGATAGCGCACAGTTACCTACACCCATACGCTTTAGCGTGGCACTGAGTACTTTTAAACGTGATGACGACAGCTCATTGGCTACTAGCACGCCTTGATTGTTCATTAGTGCAGCCAGTTGTGAGGTTTTAGAGCCCGGTGCCGAGGCCATATCGAGCACTGTGTTACTAGTTTGCAGGCTGTGCTTTAGTGCCATTGGCGGCAACATTGAGCTTGCCTCTTGTACGTACATTGCGCCACTTAAATGTAAATCGGTATTGCCCAGCGCTAGGTTTTGCTCTTCATCATTTGGGCGCTCTAGCCAAAAACCTTCATCGCACCATGGAATGGCTGTGAGTTGCCAATTTTTTTGAGCTGCGTGGCGTTTAAATTCTTCAACACTCATTTTTAATGTATTAACGCGAATAGACTTACGCAGTGGTCGACGACAGGCACTTAAAAAATCATCTAACGTAAGGTGCTCAGGCAGATAAGTTTTTACGTCGTCAATAAATTGCTTGGGGATATAAGTGTTAGCGTCCACGATTTGGCTCATACAATAAAATTAAAGGCGGATAATAGCATTTTTAGCGATTATTTTCAGTGTTAAAGTCGAAATAGTAGTACTTTAAAAGTGTCGACACCTTTTGTGGAAAACGCACTCAATACTAAAAATTATTATACTTTTGGCTAATGCTGTCGACAATGTGATGGTTTTTTACTCATCCTTAGCACTTTTAGGGTTGACACTGTTAGCTAATAAGCACATAGTTAACCCATAAATTGTCGACAATATAAAAACACCTTATGACACAGCACTTTTTAAACGACACCGCAGTTACAACCGCTTCCGATAAAGTGTTTGTAGATATGCGCCGCGAAATTGTAGAAGGCAGTATTGCACAAGCCAGTAAAATATCAGAGCCAGAACTGGCAAAGCGTTATGGTGTAAGCCGTGCAACGCTCAGAGAGGCATTAAATCGTTTAGAAAGTTGTTATTTAGTTGAGCGCAAAGCCAATATAGGTTGTCGTGTTGTAGCATTAACCGCGGAGCGTTTAATTGAAGTGTATCAAGTGCGCAGTGCCCTTGAAGGACTTGCATGTAGGTTAGCTGCCGACAATATGGAACCAGATGAAGTACAAAGCTTGAAACAATTACTTAATCAGCATTTGCAAACTCAGCGTGTTAAAGAAGGTGAGTCGTACTATCAAGAAGCAGGCGACTTAGACTTTCATTATCGAATCATCAAAGGCAGTAAAAACGCTCATTTAATACATTTGTTGTGCCACGACCTGTACCAGTTAATAAGAATGTACCGTGTACAAATGGGTATGGTTGGGCCTCGCGTATCGAAAGCGTTTGACGAACATTTAGCCATTATTAACGCCATAGAAAATCATGATGGTGAGCTCGCAGAAATGCTAATGAAACGCCATATCAGTGCATCACAAGCGAATATACAAACAAAATTTGATAGATATCAATCAGTACAAGCCACTCAAAATGAAGTGGCTAACTAGTACAGGTGTAACATTATTAAAAAATACTAAGTTGCCAAAGAGCAGCCCCGTTCAAAGTTAGGAGAAAGTAATGTCAGCAGGATTAAAATTTAAACAGGCAATTGCAAATAACCACCCGCTACAAGTGGTAGGTACTATTAACGCGTATACTGCGATGATGGCTGAAAAAATGGGCCATCAGGCTATTTATTTATCGGGTGCGGGTGTGGCTAATGCCTCATTTGGTATGCCAGATTTAGGGATGACCAGCCTTGATAACGTGCTTGAAGATATTCGCCGTATTACCGGTGCTAGCGATTTACCTTTGTTAGTGGATGCCGATACAGGTTGGGGCGGGGCGTTTAATATTGCCCGCACCGTTAAAGAAATGACTAAAGCAGGTGCAGCCGGCTTTCATATTGAAGATCAAGTGGCGCAAAAGCGTTGTGGCCATCGCCCTAATAAAGAAATAGTTACCCAAGCTGAAATGGTAGACCGAATTAAAGCGGCGGTTGATGCTAAAACCGATAGCGATTTTTACATTATGGCACGCACCGATGCGTTTCAAAAAGAAGGCTTAAATGCGGCGATAGACCGTGCAGCAGCTTGTGTTGAAGCCGGTGCCGATGCGATTTTTGCAGAAGCGGTTCATGACCTTGCTGATTACCAAGCATTTAGCAAAGCGATTAATGTGCCTATTTTGGCCAATATTACTGAGTTTGGCCAAACCCCAATTTACACCAAAGAGCAACTAAGCGATGTGGGCGTAGAAATGGTGCTTTACCCACTTAGTGCGTTTAGAGCAATGAATAAAGCGGCACTTAACGTGTATTCAGCAATTTTGAATGAAGGGTCGCAACAAAGCCAAATTGAAAACATGCAAACGCGTGCAGAGCTTTACGACTTTTTAGATTATCACTCGTACGAAAACACACTCGATAACCTTTTTTCAGCAAAATCTGACAAATAATAAAAAATTCAACAGGAGACAAATCATGGTAGATAAAGCATTAGGTGGCGCAGGCTTACGTGGCCAAGTAGCAGGACAAACAGCATTATGTACAGTAGGGCAAACAGGCTCAGGTTTAACTTACTGTGGTTACGACATTAGCGAACTGGCTGAAAAAGCGCAGTTTGAAGAAGTGTCGTTTTTACTTTCACGCGGTGAGCTACCAACATCAAGCGAACTGGCAGAGTACAAAGCTAAACTTAAAAGTTTACGCGGTTTACCAGAGGCACTAAAAACAGTGCTTGAGAACATTCCAAAAGACGCACATCCAATGGATGTAATGCGTACTGGTTGTTCTATGCTAGGTAACCTTGAAATGGAAAATGACTTTAGCGAAGCAAACGATGCGATTGACCGCATGGTGGCAATTTTCCCAAGTATTATTTGTTACTGGTATCGTTTTACTCATGACGGTGTTCGCATCGAAACACAAACTGATGATGATTCAGTAGGTGCACACTTTTTAACGCTATTACACGATAAAGCGCCAAGTGAATTATTTGCACAAGTGATGAATGTATCATTAATTTTGTACGCAGAGCATGAATTTAATGCCTCTACCTTTACCGGTCGCGTGTGTGCATCAACGCTTTCTGATATTCACTCATGTGTTACCGGCGCAATTGGTACCTTACGTGGCCCACTGCATGGTGGTGCAAACGAAGCCGCAATGGATATGATTGAAAGCTTTAGCAGTGCTGATCAAGCTGAAGATGCACTAATGGGCATGCTTGAGCGTAAAGATAAAATTATGGGCTTTGGTCACGCTATTTACCGCGAGTCAGATCCGCGTAATGTTATTATTAAAAAATGGTCTGAAAAATTAGCCGCAGAAGTGGGTGACGATGTGCTTTACCCAGTATCAGTTCGTTGTGAAGAAGTTATGTGGCGTGAGAAGAAGTTATTCTGTAATGCCGATTTCTTCCATGCATCGGCGTACCACTTTATGGGTATTCCTACTAAGTTGTTCACGCCTATCTTCGTAATGAGCCGTGTAACCGGTTGGACAGCTCACGTAAAAGAGCAACGTGCAAATAACCGTATTATTCGCCCAAGTGCTGATTACACCGGGCCAGATGCGCGTAGCTACACGCCAATTGAATCAAGAGGCTAATTAGTTAGCGTTTAAGGTGAGCCTAGCTCACCTTTTATTGTTTATAGCGCTGATGATTACTCATTATAGCGCTTTAGCGTACTCTCCTCCGTCACCAAATTAGCGAATTTATTATGACCATTATTAATAACACCCAATATCGTAAGCCTTTACCGGGCTCAAATGTAGATTACTACGATACCCAAGCCGCCGTCGATGCCATTAAACCAGGCGCATACGCTACACTACCTTACAGTTCGCGTGTATTTGCCGAAAACTTAGTGCGCCGCTGTGAACCCGATATGCTAACCGATGCACTTAGCCAAATAATTGAGCGCAAGCAAGACTTAGACTTTCCGTGGTATCCGGCACGCGTTGTATGTCATGACATTTTAGGCCAAACCGCACTGGTTGATTTAGCGGGCCTGCGTGATGCTATTGCTGCAAAAGGCGGTGATCCTGCAAAAGTAAATCCGGTTGTACCGACTCAACTGATTGTGGATCATTCATTAGCTGTTGAGCACGCAGGTTTTGATCCCGATGCATTTGAAAAAAACCGCGCCATTGAAGATAGACGCAACGATGACCGTTTTCATTTTATAAACTGGACCAAAACAGCGTTTAAAAATATTGATGTGATCCCACCGGGTAATGGCATCATGCACCAAATTAATCTTGAAAAAATGTCGCCGGTTATTCAAAACCGTGACGGTATTGCGTTCCCAGATACTTTAGTGGGAACAGACAGCCATACCCCACATGTTGATGCTTTAGGTGTTATTGCTGTTGGTGTAGGTGGCCTTGAAGCCGAAAGCGTAATGCTTGGGCGCGCATCGTACATTCGTTTACCAGATATAGTGGGCGTAGAGCTTACCGGTAAACGCCAGCCTGGCATAACTGCAACCGATATTGTATTGGCTATTACCGAATTTTTACGTGAGCAACGTGTGGTATCGACTTACCTTGAGTTTTACGGTGAAGGGGCTGATGCACTAACCCTTGGCGATAGAGCCACCATTTCGAACATGACCCCAGAATTTGGCGCAACCGCGGCTATGTTCTACATTGACGATAAAACTATTGATTACTTGCGTTTAACAGGCCGTGATGAAGAGCAAATTGCACTCGTAGAAAACTACGCTAAAACAGCAGGTTTATGGAGTGATAGCTTAAAAACTGCTCAATACGATCGCGTACTCAAGTTTGATTTATCAAGTGTAGGGCGCAACATTGCAGGGCCTTCAAATCCGCATCGTCGTGTATCAACTAGCGATTTAGCTAAAGAAGGTATTTCGGGCGTTGTTGAAAACGAAGAGGGCTTAATGCCAGATGGCGCGTGTATTATTGCCGCTATTACTAGCTGTACTAATACCAGTAACCCGCGCAATGTAATTGCTGCAGGTTTATTAGCGAGAAACGCGAATGCAAAAGGTTTAATGCGTAAACCTTGGGTTAAAACCTCATTGGCACCAGGCTCTAAAGCAGTGCAGTCGTACCTTGAAGATGCAAACTTATTACCTGAGCTTGAACAGCTTGGTTTTGGTATTGTTGGTTTTGCCTGTACCACCTGTAACGGTATGAGTGGTGCACTAGACCCTAAAATTCAACAAGAAGTGATTGATCGCGATTTATACGCAACAGCGGTGCTTTCGGGTAACCGTAACTTTGATGGTCGTATTCATCCGTATGCAAAGCAAGCATTTTTAGCGTCTCCACCGCTTGTAGTTGCTTATGCAATTGCCGGGACCATCCGTTTTGATATAGAAAAAGATATCCTTGGTAAAGATCAGCAAGGTAACGATGTAACCTTAAAAGATTTATGGCCATCTGATGAAGAAATAGATGCAGTGATCAAGCAAAGTGTTAAGCCTGAGCAGTTTAGAAAAGTATACGAGCCTATGTTTAACTTAACCGTTGATTACGGCGAAGATAACGACCCACTATATGATTGGCGCCCAGAAAGTACCTATATTCGCCGTCCTCCTTATTGGGAAGGGGCATTAGCAGGCGAGCGCAGTATGAGTGGTATGCGTGCATTAGCGGTACTTGGCGATAATATTACAACCGATCATTTATCACCTTCTAATGCGATTATGGCAAGCAGCGCGGCAGGTGAATACTTAACTAAAATGAACGTGCCAGAAGAAGACTTTAACTCGTACGCAACGCATCGAGGCGATCACTTAACCGCGCAACGAGCCACGTTTGCAAACCCTAAACTATTGAATGAAATGGTATTGGATGAAAACGGCGAAGTGAAGCAAGGATCGTACGCACGCATAGAGCCAGAAGGTGAAAACACGCGTATGTGGGAAGCCATCGAAACCTACATGCAACGTAAGCAACCGCTTATTATTGTTGCCGGTGCTGACTATGGTCAAGGTTCGTCTCGCGATTGGGCAGCAAAAGGCGTAAGGCTTGCTGGTGTTCAGGTTATTGCAGCTGAAGGGTTTGAACGTATTCATCGTACTAATTTAATTGGTATGGGCGTTTTGCCGCTTGAGTTTAAGCCAGGCACAACGCGTAAAACACTTAACCTAGATGGTAGCGAAAGCTACGATGTAAAGGGTGAACCAACACCAGGTGCAACCCTAGAGCTTGTTATTACGCGTAAAAATGGCGAGGTATTAAACGTACCCATGAAGTGCCGATTAGATACGCAAGAAGAGCTCTCTATTTATGCGGCAGGCGGTGTGTTACAACGCTTTGCGCAAGACTTTTTAGAAGCCACGCAAGCATCATAAGGACACACGTTTATGTTTAAACCACAAATTAAAGTGCCTGCGACCTATATGCGTGGTGGCACGAGTAAAGGGGTTTTTTTTAATTTAACCGATTTACCCGCACCTGCCCAAGTGGCAGGTGCGGCGCGCGATAGCTTATTATTGCGCGTTATTGGTAGCCCAGATGCATACGGTAAACAAACCGACGGCATGGGCGGAGCAACCTCAAGTACCAGTAAAACGGTTATTTTGAGTAAGAGTGAACAGCCCGATCACGATGTTGATTATTTATTTGGTCAAGTCGCCATTGATAAAGCGTTTGTTGATTGGAGTGGTAACTGCGGAAACTTAACCTCTGCTGTGGGCGCGTTTGCCATCAGCAATGGTTTAGTTGATAAATCTCGCGTACCGGATAATGGCATTGCTATTGTGCGAGTATGGCAGGCGAACATTAAAAAAAGTATTTTAGTGCATGTGCCCATGACCAACGCTCAAGTACAAGAAACCGGTGACTTTGAGTTAGATGGTGTGACGTTTCCTGCCGCTGAAGTAAAGCTTGAATTTATTGACCCTGCTGATGGTGATGGTGCGCTATTCCCAACAGGCAATGTGGTGGATGATTTAGAAGTACCAGGTGTGGGGACATTAAAAGCAACTATAATCAATGCTGGTATCCCTACTATTTTTGTAAATGCCAGTGATATTGGTTATACCGGTACTGAACTACAAGATGACATAAACGCTGATGAAGCCGCACTCACTAAGCTTGAAAGCATTCGTGCCCATGGGGCAGTAAAAATGGGCTTAATTAATACTATTAATGAAGCACAAGCACGCCAGCACACACCTAAAGTGGCATTTGTGGCTGCTCCACATGATTATATATCCTCAAGTGGTAAGCAGGTTAATGCAAGCGATATAGATTTGTTAGTCCGTGCAATGTCAATGGGGAAGTTACACCATGCGATGATGGGCACAGCCGCCGTCGCTATTGGTACTGCTGCGGCAGTTGAAGGAACATTAGTTAATTTAGCCGCCGGTGGTGGTGCTATTAATGAAGTTAACTTTGGTCACCCTTCGGGCACACTTAAAGTAGGTGCCGAGGCGGTGGTTACAAATGGCCAATGGCAAGTGACTAAAGCGAGTATGAGCCGCAGCGCACGTGTATTAATGGAAGGCTGGGTAAGAGCGCCATTTGATTTTTAAACATTGTATAATAGCTGATGGCTTTGGGAGCATCAGCTTTATAGTTACCATGTAGTTTAAAATAAATCGTTAATTATCCAAGGTTATAACACTGTTGTTTTTTATTTTTTATAAAGCTATCAAACTCATTGTTTGCATGCATATTCGCAATTTCAGTATTTATATCTTCCAAAATAGATTGCCATTGTGATGCACTTTTAGCATCCTTTTTTTATCTCTATTTGATAAAAGTGACTTGTAAACGCTGGCTTTAAGTACTTCTAAGTCAGCAACAATAAGCTCAACACGACCGTTTAATAGCAAGTGAATAAGCTGATATTCACTGTTTGCCACAATGGTTTTTATTTCACCTTGATCAATAAGTTCATCGAGTTTAGCACTATTCTTATATGAACGAACGACGCCCATCACTCGGTTTTTTACAGAGTTAATGCTGCCATCGTAGTCAATAGTATGATCCTTTAGCGCAACAAATGATAAATCGCCGCCTGGAATAGGTTCTGATAGCGCCAATAACTGATTTCGTGTTTTTGTTAGAATATTTTCGGATATGACATCGTCGTCAATATAGTACTCAGGAAATAATATATCGGCTTTGCCTAGCTCTGCTTCTCGTACCGCACGCGCCCAAGGGTAAAACTCAATATGAACGCCATAACCACGCTTTACTAGCATGCTAACTGTGAGCTGGTATAGCCAGCCTTTATTGCATAAGTGATCGTCTATATAAGGGGGCCAATTAAGTGTAACTAAACGAAGGACGGTATTAGCCTTTAAATTATAACCGTAACCGCTTTTGTATTTTTCGCCATGAAGGGTGATATTTTTATCATTAACTGTGTAAGTTACTGGCGCAGGATCTGCGTAAGTAAAAAGTGAAGTAAGTAAGGCAGCGATTAAAAATATTCTCATAAGGATAATGCATTTTTATCTTTAATTTTAAGTTTAGTGCGTTATTTGGAATAAACAACTTAAATGGTAAGGTTCTTCCAGGGTCTGTTGACCTTTCAA
>NZ_PNCV01000209.1:0-213 GCF_005886925.1 Pseudoalteromonas sp. S3260 | reverse complement strand
TGCCAGTGCGCTTTATCAAGCGCGCCTGCGGGTATCAAACAGTGTAAATGGATATGCTGACCTAAGTTTTGCCCCCACGTATGCAGTACACTTGTCATGCCTAACTGACCATGCCTCTTTCGTTTCGCAAATTTACTCAGCGTTTGCCATGTGGCTTTGAATAAACACTGATACAACGCGTTTGGGTTGTAGTGCGCAATGATATTCAACTCA
>NZ_PNCV01000208.1:0-800 GCF_005886925.1 Pseudoalteromonas sp. S3260 | reverse complement strand
AGAACCAGTGCAAACTGAAGAGCCAGTGAAAGCTGAAGAACCAGTGAAAGCTGAAGAACCAGTGAAAGCTGAAGAGCCAGTTAAAACTGAAGAACCAGTGAAAACTGAAGAACCAGTGAAAACTGAAGAATCAGTACCAGCGGAAGAAGTCGCTGTTGAAGCAGAAACTGCACCGGCTAGTGCTACTGAAACACCTGTAGAAGCGAAAGAAGCACCTGTGGTTGAAAATAAACCTAAGGCAGTTTCGCAAACGAGTTCAGCTAATGTAAACGCTAAAGCTGTGATTACAGCAGGACATGCAAGTGCGCCAATGGCACAGCCTGCGCCTGTAGCCGATAGCGAAACCAAGCATACATCGGTTGCAATGGCACATGACAAACGTGAGTTAATCCCTGACAGCGGCCTTCGCCCTGGCTCGGTAAAACCTGCCGGTCGTGCAAGCTCAGCAATGACTAAAACGCTGAGTGCTGAATAAGCACTGAGTTTAGCTCAAAGCATAAAAAAGCCGCGTTAATTGATTTTAACGCGGTTTTTTAATGCCTGGCATTTATGTAACTGGCAAACGGGGTTCGGGCTGCGAGGATCGGGTAAGGAGTAAAGACTGGAGGTTAAAGGTTAAAGGTTAAAGGTTAAAGGTTAAAGGTTAAAGGTTAAAGGTTAAAACATTCGAAGCTTCGCTTCACACGAGATCAAGCTCTATGTCTACCAGTTATCTGCTAATACCTGTTTTATCTTCTCATTTACTCCTCATCCGCTTCTCTCAGTGCAGCGCGCAGCGCCTTATATGGACTCCCCGTTTT
>NZ_PNCV01000207.1:0-301 GCF_005886925.1 Pseudoalteromonas sp. S3260 | reverse complement strand
GAGTAAAACTTAGTTTCGAAAACTTTCAAGTTTAACAAAATTAAGTGTTGACAAAAAAATAGGAAAGCGTAATATGCGCAGCCCTAGCGAGATAAAGTTAAACGCTTTAATCGCAACGTTCTTTAACAATATAAAGCAATCATCTGTGTGGGCACTCGTACAGATTGAGTTCTAACAGCCAAGCTACTTAGTTCTTTATTGAGCAAGTAACGAGGCAAACAAATTTAGAGTCTCAATTGAAGCTGAGTGACCAACAGAATAGTTACTTTTAGTAATTATTCAGCACAGTCAATTCAATATC
>NZ_PNCV01000206.1:0-272 GCF_005886925.1 Pseudoalteromonas sp. S3260 | reverse complement strand
ACTTGTGAACAAAAAATAGGAAATCGTAATATTCGTTGCGCTAGCGAGATAAAGTTTAACGCTTTAATCGCAACGTTCTTTAACAATATAAAGCAATCATCTGTGTGGGCACTCGTACAGATTGAGTTCTAACAGCCAAGCTACTTCGTTCTTTATTGAGCAAGTAACGAGGCAAACAAATTTAGAGTCTCAATTTAAACTGAGTGACCAACAGCAATAACTTACTTAGGTTTTACCTAAGGAAAGAATTGCAGCACAGTCAATTCAATATC
>NZ_PNCV01000205.1:0-497 GCF_005886925.1 Pseudoalteromonas sp. S3260 | reverse complement strand
TTGAAAGTAAGACTAAACAAGTACTGCAAAATAAACTCTCAGAGATGGACTTCGAGAGCCGCGAAGAGTTCGATATTCAAAGCCAAGTGCTAGTAAGAACACGTGAAAAGCTGACGGCGCTAGAGCAAAAAGTGGCGCTTTTAGAAGCGCAAATTCAGGGTAACCAAGAAAACCATGACGAAGGTTAATTCGAGGCGAGATTGGCTGCCCAACTATTCGTTATTGCGCATTAGCCCTCACGCGCAAGGCAACGTTGTGCAGCGCCTCTTTGTAGCTGCTATGTAGCTCTTGATGACAGCGAACCACGGCATCGAGGTCATGTAAACGGCCATTTTCAAGCCCGTAAACCCAACCATGCACCGTCAACGGCTGCTCTCTAGCCCATGCATCTTGTACTATGTTGGTACGGCAAACATTACGTACTTGTTCAATCACATTAAGCTCAATTAAGCGAGCCAGACGCTGAGCCTCAGGTGCGCTATTTAACAGTGATAAAT
>NZ_PNCV01000204.1:0-1442 GCF_005886925.1 Pseudoalteromonas sp. S3260 | reverse complement strand
AGGTTCGAGGTATTTAAAAACCTTGCGGTTAACATTGCAAGGTTTTTTTATACCTGTAGCAGCGGGTTTACCCCGTCGGGGTAGTGTTTAGAAATCTGTGTCATTTCAGTAATATTAAGAAAACAGGAGTGACACATGACTCAATCTTTCGACTTCAACAAAGCATTAGCTGAACTTCAATCTGGTAAAGGGTTAACTGGTGAAGATGGTGTTTTAACACCGCTAATTAAACAATTAACTGAAGCTGCACTCAGAGCAGAGCTAGAGCAGCATCTAGAAGCTGAACTGCAACCAAACCGTAAGAACGGCACTAGCAAAAAAACCGTTAAATCATCTGTAGGTCAATTTGAACTTGAAACACCAAGAGACCGCGCAGGCTCCTTTGAACCGCAACTCGTTAAGAAAAACCAAACTAAGTTAACGCCAGAAATTGACCAAAAAGTCCTATCTATGTTTGCGTTAGGCATGAGCTATCGTGATATTCGCAGTCACATTCAAGAAATGTATGGCATTGAAGTATCAGAAGCCACAATAACCGCTGTGACTGACCAGCTAATACCAGAGCTTAAAGCGTGGCAATCTCGCAGTCTTGATGCGTTGTATCCATTTATCTGGCTTGACGCTATTCACTATAAAATCAAGGAAAATGGTCGCTACGTTAGCAAAGCGGTTTATACTGTGTTGGGTATTAATATTGAAGGCCGTAAAGAATTACTTGGCCTCTACGTATCAGAAAGCGAAGGTGCTAACTACTGGTTATCAGTGCTGACCGATTTACATAATCGTGGCGTATCCGATATTTTAATCGCCTGTGTTGATGGACTAAAAGGTTTCCCTGAAGCCATTGGCACTATCTATCCTGAAACAGAGGTTCAACAGTGCGTTATTCATCAAATTCGTAACTCGATGAAGTACGTAGCCTCTAAGCACCAAAAAGCCTTTATGGCTGACTTAAAACCCGTTTATCGTGCAGCAACTAAAGATGCCGCAGAAGCAGCACTGGATGAGCTAGACGATAAATGGGGCAAGCTATATCCCATTGTTATCGACTCTTGGCGTCGTAAATGGACGAACCTGTCGGGTTACTTCAAGTACCCAGATTACGTGCGAAAAGCCATTTACACCACCAATGCTATCGAGGCGGTTCACCGCCAGTTTAGGAAATTGACCAAGACTAAAGGCGCATTCCCGAATGAAAATAGCTTGATGAAATTATTGTATGCAGGCATATTGAACGCCTCGAAGAAATGGACAATGCCAATCCACAGTTGGAACCTGACATTGTCGCAATTAGCCATTCACTTCGAAGGTAGGTTAGATGGCGTGCTAGATATTTAGCAATTTAGGCTGACACAGAATTCTGAACGCCCTCCGCGTCGGTATTAGGTTTTAGGTATTAAGCCCGTCACCCGTCGCCCGTCGCCCGTCACCCGTCACCCGTC
>NZ_PNCV01000203.1:0-530 GCF_005886925.1 Pseudoalteromonas sp. S3260 | reverse complement strand
TCAAACCAGCTAGGGATCGTCGCCTTGGTGAGCCATTACCTCACCAACTAGCTAATCCCACTTGGGCCAATCTAAAGGCGAGAGCCGAAGCCCCCTTTGGTCCGTAGACATTATGCGGTATTAGCAGTCGTTTCCAACTGTTGTCCCCCACCTCAAGGCATGTTCCCAAGCATTACTCACCCGTCCGCCGCTCGTCAGCAAAGTAGCAAGCTACTCTCTGTTACCGCTCGACTTGCATGTGTTAGGCCTGCCGCCAGCGTTCAATCTGAGCCATGATCAAACTCTTCAATTAAAAAGTTTTATGTCTTTCGACAGCTCAATGAATTCTGAATTTATTTAATATCTTTCGATATTGAATTGACTGTGCTGCAATTCTTTCCTTAGGTAAAACCTAAGTAAGTTATTGCTGTTGGTCACTCAGTTTAAATTGAGACTCTAAATTTGTTTGCCCCGTTACTTGCTCAATAAAGAACGAAGTAGCTTGGCTGTTAGAACTCAATCTGTACGAGTGCCCACACAGATGATTGCTT
>NZ_PNCV01000202.1:0-582 GCF_005886925.1 Pseudoalteromonas sp. S3260 | reverse complement strand
CGGAGTTTTTCAAGTTAGTTGTCGCCTCAAGTTAAATTTTATGCCGCCCGCATTTCTTCTTTTTTCTCAGGGTTTAAATTTACTTCATTTATCATTGACCAGTCTCGTGACTTTCCTGACCAACGACTTGGGTTATTCAATTTAGCTGCGTCGTTTACCTGCTGACGCTTAGCTAATATTTCTTTATCTAAACCTGAATGACGTTGGTTTGGCGTCACAAATTTTATACCACTGTGTAGGTGCTCATTATTGTACCAATCAACGAACCCACTTACCCATTCTCTTGCTGCGCTTATATCTTCAAATGCCTTTTCTGGGTATTCTGGGCGATACTTTAACGTTTTAAATAACGACTCAGAGTATGGATTATCATTACTTACTGACGGTCGACTAAATGATGGCACAATCCCTAACTCCTGTAATGTTGCCAGTAATGTCGCGCCTTTCATTGGGCTACCATTATCTGAGTGTAACGTAACTTGCTCGCGCTTTATTTGCTCCCGACTGCAAATATCCTTCATTAAATCTGCGGCTAATTCACTTAACTGTGTGTCGTAAACTTGCCAGCCAACAACCTTTCGA
>NZ_PNCV01000201.1:0-1368 GCF_005886925.1 Pseudoalteromonas sp. S3260 | reverse complement strand
GAGGTTCGAGGTTCGAGGTTCGAGGTTCGAGGTTCGAGGTATTTAAAAACGTTACGATTAATATAGCAAGGTTTTTATATCCGTAGCAACGGGTTTACCCCGCGTCGTTATTAGGTATTAGGTTCTAGGTATTTAAAAACCTTAAGGTTAATATCGCAAGGTTTTTATATCCGTAGCAGCGGGTTTACCCCGTGTCGTTATTAGGTATTAGGTATTAGGTATTAGGTATTAGGTTTTAGGTATTAAGCCCGTTGCCCGTTGCCCGTTGCCCGTTGCCCGTAGCCCGTAGCCCGTAGCTTAAATATAGAATACTTATAATAAATTTAATTTTTTTGATTTTTTTGCTTCACAAGCATGGGGATATTATGTATTATGCGCGCCACACCAAACAAGGTGTATGTAGTGGCGGTTGTAGCTCAGTTGGTAGAGCCCCGGATTGTGATTCCGGTTGTCGCGGGTTCGAGCCCCGTCAATCGCCCCACTATTC
This sequence comes from Pseudoalteromonas sp. S3260, assembly GCF_005886925.1. Taxonomy (NCBI): domain Bacteria; kingdom Pseudomonadati; phylum Pseudomonadota; class Gammaproteobacteria; order Alteromonadales; family Pseudoalteromonadaceae; genus Pseudoalteromonas; species Pseudoalteromonas sp. S3260. The sequence goes on along the minus strand of NZ_PNCV01000201.1, from coordinate 881 downwards.
TTTAAGTCTCCTCAGTAATATTCAAAGTTAATTCATAACTTCATTATTAAAAATCAAATTATAGTTTATCTATTTGATACACCGAGAAAAGCCACGAGCTGCGTGTAACGGGCTACTCTTAACCCTAACACCGTGCTACATGTGCGCGGCGTAAAGCCCGCCTACAAAATATTTTTTACCACAGAGAACACCGAGGCGCTACGCGCTACACAGAGAAAAGCCACGGGCGGATAGCGGGCTATAAGCCCTAGCACCTAGTCACTTTAATCACTTCCTCTGTGTTCTCTTTACCTCTGTGGCGGAGTTTTTCAAGTTAGTTGTCGCCTCAAGTTAAATTTTATGCCGCCCGCATTTCTTCTTTTTTCTCAGGGTTTAAATTTACTTCATTTATCATTGACCAGTCTCGTGACTTCCCTGACCAACGGCTTGGGTTATTCAATTTAGCTGCGTCGTTTACCTGCTGACGCTTAGCTAATATTTCTTTATCTAAACCTGAATGACGTTGGTTTGGCGTCACAAATTTTATACCACTGTGTAGGTGCTCATTATTGTACCAATCAACGAACCCAGTAACCCATTCTCTTGCTGCGCTTATATCTTCAAATGGCTTTTCTGGGTATTCTGGGCGATACTTTAACGTTTTAAATAACGACTCAGAGTATGGATTGTCATTACTTACTGATGGTCGACTAAATGATGGCACAATGCCTAACTCCTGTAATGTTGCCAACAATGTCGCGCCTTTCATTGGGCTGCCATTATCTGAGTGTAACGTAACTTGCTCGCGCTTTATTTGCTCTCGACTGCAAATATCCTTCATTAAATCCGCGGCTAATTCACTTAACTGTGTGTCGTAAACCTGCCAGCCAACAACCTTTCGA
>NZ_PNCV01000200.1:0-1396 GCF_005886925.1 Pseudoalteromonas sp. S3260 | reverse complement strand
CAACTAACTTGAAAAACTCCGCCACCGAGAACACAGAGTTAACAGAGAAATACTTAAAAGATAGCAATCAACCTCTATGTAGCGCAAAGCGCCTCGGGATTCTCTGTGGTGCAAAAATTGTTTTTAGCAAAAAATGTTTTTAGTAGCAGCGATTTTATGTCGCGTATTTATGGGCATTAGCATTTTACTCGCGCCTCGTAGCCCGAAGCCTCCCATTCACTTCTATTTTTTTAATAAGACCTTTTAGTGATTTATGCACAAAGAGGGCGAAGAGACGCTGCGCTTTTAGAGAAAGACATAAAACAAAGCTGTTTTTAGCTAGTCACTGCCATGTATTGCCACGTTATCTTTGCTGAGTATGTAAGGTGACGATTTATAGTAAACAAAGAACCAGCCTGATACGGTTAATATTACGCCTAAACCGTATTCGTTAAGAGTCGGAATATACATAATCAATGTAAACACAACTGCCGAATACAATAAAAATATACCCCAAAATAATTTTGAGCTGATAAGTTTTAATCTCGTCTTGCAACTGGCACATTTAAAGTAAAATGGGAGTGCAGATAAAGAAAAGCTGAAAACATCTATTTTATGTTCACAGCGAGGACACAGACTCATAAATTTCCTTGTCAGTTTAAGCAACTTACTAAGTGCTTTTTACTTAGGCATCTCTTTTTTCTACTGCTTTCAAAGCACCCTGAGGTAATTTTCCGTATAATTCTGCAACTTTTTTCGGTCGTGAAATTCGATCCTCAACGATGAAGTTAATCATTTCGAACAAACTATGTGCTATTTCAGGATTGTCTGTTAACTCTATTTCACCAGGATGAACCCCGTTATTTCCGATAACCCTACAATAATCCAGAGCTTGTTGGACTTCGATAGGCAAACCTTTCTTGACCAAAGAACCTATATCATCATTAATATTCTTACCTTTTTCACCTAATTCAGACATTAACTTTTGTACGCACAAACGAAGTAAAGCTGCTGCAGCGCGTGGTGAACGTGCAACAATATCACGTGCTTCATCATATTCTGTTGAACATGATTTTGGTAAATCTAAATGAGGCGGTGGAACAGGCGCTTCAGAAGGTACTATCATACGATTTTTGTACCAAAAAGATTTTTCATCACAATGAGAGCATTTACTAAACTTGAATTCAGTATTGTATGAATGGCTATATGTACTCCATTTAAGTGTTGTCCAACTTTGTTGTGCAAAAACACCACATAATATGCAGTGAAATTTTTCTTCTTCGAAAGTGGGGGGATAATATTTACTCATGTTGAACTCACATCTCCGTGTTGAAAAACCCTTAGCCTCTTAAAGCCAAGCTAAAGCGCGCCGTTTTTTGGCGTCGCATTTGAGCTTTTTGTGTACGCCCGACATGGG
>NZ_PNCV01000020.1:0-18512 GCF_005886925.1 Pseudoalteromonas sp. S3260 | reverse complement strand
GACTACTATGATAATTTAAACGAGTCAGGTAAAGTGGCCTGACTTAAACAAACTGGTCTCCGATGAACTCGGGGCGATTCAGGCTTATGTTTGCACCTAGAGTGCTTACCTCTTTTATAACTAATTGTTTAACAGTACCTAATTTAGGATTAGTATTAGTTACTACTTAAAACAATAATAAAATAAGTGCTAGAAATAGCCTTTAATAAAAGAGGTATTCATGGAAGATCTATTTATAAGTTTATTTGCAAATGTCGGCGTTATATTACTTTTAGTTTTGATATTAAGAGCAATTAAAAAAGTTGATTTAAATCTAATGTGGTCTTTGATTTCGTTAGGTATTTTAGTTTGCTACTTTTTTGCTTTGTTTAAAGGTGGAAAGGTTATTCCCTTGGATATGCTTTTTCCTGATTTGTCTTGGAATTGGTCTGGAAAGATAGCGGCAATAATCCTTTGGTTAGTTGTACTATTAGCTTTAATTAAATTTAAAACTAACTTTCGTATTGCGGATGCTGGTTTTACTTTTAGGCAAAATGAAAATTCTATAAAACCCGCTTTTACAGTTATGTGCTTGTTTATCATTTTACAGATAGTTGTATCACTTTTTTGGAGTGGTGAACCTAGTTACGATTTAGAAACCTTACTTTATCAGGCAACAATGCCAGGCTTTGATGAGGAGCCTATGTTTAGAGGGATTCTTTTATTTTGTATATCTTTGGCAATTATATCTGAACGCTACAGTTTAGGTGGTGCGTCAATTAACATTGCAGGGTTGCTCTTAGTGGTGTTATTTGGACTAGTTCATGGCGTTATGTTTAATGGTGGAGAGTGGCACGTTTCTTTCCCCGCTATTTTACTAACAGGTGGCTACGGTTTTATTTTGCTTTGGCTAAGAGAGCGTACAGGAAGCTTGGTGTTCCCTATTTTAGCCCATAATAGTGTTAACTTTGTTGGGCAGCTAATTTAATTAAAAGTTTAATTTAAAAGAGATAAAATTTTATTTAGGTTTTATCTCTTTACCAAGAGTTCTCAAAGAAGGCTCGTTTTGCAAGTGACATTAGAAAGTTCCATTCAAGCAGGCTGCTGTGTTTTCTTGATGTTTTTATTCAAAAAAAAAGTATTGTTACTTTTTAAACCAATTTAAATATGGCTATGGACCTAGTAATGGCCTCGATTGGTGAGAATACGCGCTATGGCTTGGGTAAAGAACGCCCTATGAATTTGAGCCTTTGGTTATCCCCTCTGTCATCGTTTAGTGTCAGTATGATTTTCAGCCTCACTCACGAGTTAAGCTATAACAAGTGAGCCTGTAAATGGTGTCTTTCCTTCATAACAAAACGAGCCGTTTTATATAAGATAAAAACGAAAGGGGTCAAATCTTGACTTCAGACATCAAAGGTCTAGATTTATAGTTTACTACTCATTGAGTGAATTACTATGTCTAGGCCTCTGCGAATAGAGTATGAAAATGCGTTTTATCACGTAATGAATCGTGGAAGAGGGCGTGAAAATACCTTTTTGAGTGATGACGACTTTAAATATTTTTTATATTGCATTGAGCAAGCAGGCCTTCGCTTTAATATTGAAGTGCATTCATATTGTTTAATGACCAATCATTACCACCTGCTAATCAAAACCCCTGATGCAAATTTAGGCCGAGCCATGAAGCATATTAATGGTCTTTATACTCAATACTTTAATAGAACACATAGCACAGATGGTGCGCTGTTTAGAGGGCGCTACAAAGCGGTGCTTGTGGATGCAGATAACTATTTATTGCATGTTAGTCGGTACATTCACCGTAACCCAATTGAAACGAACACACCGTTGGTAGAAGAGCTTGCTAAGTAAAAATGGTCTAGCTATTCAGCTTTTATTAAAAGAGGAGCGACACCTAAATGGCTCGTCCGAGACTTTATATTTTCGCTGCAAGGCAAAAAGCGTAAATATGCTGCTTATAAACAGTTTGTTGAATTTGAAAACAATAAAGAAATAAGCGCTTTTTATAGTGCTAAAATGTTATTGTCGGTATTGGGTTGTGAGGACTTTATTGAAAACATAAGAGACTATATTGCCAAGTCAGATAGCGAAAGAAAGCTTGTTAGTAAAAAGCACTCAGCAGATGATGTTATAGCTTACTTAGCTCAATACTTTAATGTTGAAGTTAATGAGATTATAGCGGTTAAAAAGGGGCGAAAAGAGAAAAATTTACCACGCTGGTTTGCTATTAAATTATGCCAAGATTTAACAGGATTAAATTTGCAGGCTTTAGCAGATGTTTTTAATGTTGAACACTATTCGGCGATATCGAAAGCTGTCGGTAGGTTGAATACATTAATAGTTGAAGATAAAAAGGTTAAATTACAATACGGAAAACTTCGAGATTGTTTGATGTCTGAAGTCAAGATTTGACCCTATTTGGTTCGATTGGTGGGTAAAATTACCAAAAGGTAGCCCTTTACTTAATATTCCTAAACACAGTGCAAATGCGCGTATTAAAAGAGAATTAAATGATTTAATCGATTTAAATGCGACCGTTGGTATAGCTGTTCAGTATGAGGGGGAACGCTTAGGTGAAACCATAGACCCTACGTATTACTTACCTTCGTATACACTAGTGAACCTGTTCGCAACTTACAACGTTAATGAAGATGTGATGGTACAACTGAACATTAATAACGTGCTGGATAAAGAATATTACTCAAATTCTTACTCTGCAATTTGGACTTAACCAGGTGAGCCAGTCAATTATAAACTGAGCTTAAAATATAACTTTTAACTTACCCTTGGGGCAGGCTTAAAGATGCTTGCCCCATCACTTTACTCAGGCTGTGCTTCTGTTCCAAGTAAAGTGTCAATATAGGCGAGTTCTTCGCTAAAAATACCACTAAAGAATGCAGATTGTTCAATTATTACAGCGTCATTAGGCTGGGCTTTGTAGCTTTGCTGGCACCTGGCACCTGGCAAGTTCGCGAGTTAACCACGGGCACTCATTACTTGCAGTGTTTATAGCTGCTTTTAAAAAAGAGGGCCATTTGATTTTTTGTAAATTAAAGCGATAGAGCATTACAGCGATACAGCCATAGGCTTGTTGTTCTTGTGATGGTGGGTTATCACTCGTTACTACGCCACTGTTTAACAGTTTACTGTTGATAAGTGCTTTTTGCAGTGCGACCTGTTGTGATTGACTTAAAAAGCTTGTTGTCATGATGCGTGAGTAGCCCTGGTTACAATAGAAAATAGCATTTTGTATTAAAGGCTAAGCAAGGCGTTTTATGACTCATGCAGCACCGAAAAAATGCAACAACAGTGATAACAAAATTGGCCTGACTCTTTACTGAATTATTAAAATACAATTGTAATTGATTGGATAGTTTTTAAGAATAAAGCTAAATGAAACTGTACTTCCCTAAAATGAATTTTATCCAAAACTGCGTTATTATCTAAATACTTTGGACAACTGCTGGGATCACCTTGAATTATTTAGCCCACCTTTATTTAGCAAAGCCTACGGCTGATTCTCATTTTGGCAACTTACTGGGAGATTTTGGTGGTCAACGGCAGCTAACGCATATACCTACAAGCGTTAAAAACGCGCTTGATAATCATTATTTAGTGGATAAATTTACTGACGCACACCCTTTAGTTAAAGAGGCAAAACAGCTTTTTTCAGTCAAGCGCAGGCGCTTTGCTGGCGTGGCTATAGATGTGGTGTTTGATCATTTTCTTATTGCGCATTGGCAGCAGTTTAATAATCAATCACTAATTGATTTTAAGCACACCAGTTTTGGGCTTTTGGATAAGCGTATACCTGTAATGCCTACACGAATGCAACGTGTAGTAACCAGTATGACGCAAAACGATTGGTTTAAAGAGTATGAAAGCGTTGATGGGGTGGGGCGGGCGCTTGATAATATTGCTAAACGTATTCGCTTTACTAATAATTTTGCAGGTACCGCTGAAGATATAATCCGCCATTATAGTGAGCTAGATGAGCTCTTTTTAGCGTTTTTCCCTGAGCTGATTAAGCACGTTAATGAGTTTAATTTGGAAAGCGCACCAAAGTAGAGTGCGCTTACAAAATAAGTGGTTTAGTCGTCTGGTCCTTTTAGGGTAAATACTAAATGTTTGCGCATATCTTTTAAAATCACGCCTTTTTTCAGCATTGCGCCGCTTAAGCGTTTTTGCCACTTTAATAAGTCTGGCTCTGCGGCTGCAAGCGCTTGTTGGTTTTCAAATTGAAAACACATCAGTAAAGAGCCTGGAAATAAATGATATTCCACATCAAACCAGCATTGCAACATACCAGGGAGTTCAGCACGGCCTTGTTCTTCTATTTTATCAGCAACGCTGAGGACGAGTGCTTGTTGTTTTACTTGCACAGCAGATAGTTTTTTCATGTGGGGATCCAATTTAGAGGCTAAGAAATACAGCCAAGATAAGCCATTATACCCAAGCTTGTTAATAGGCAACAGCATTAAACTTGGGGGAATTTCGATGTCTTAACGCTACAATAAATACAGTCGAAAACTAATCAACTATTTTATTCCGACCGCTATTTTTTGCTTCGTATAAATAGTCATCAACGTATTTTAAGCTGCTTTGTAGGCTAATAGTGCCATCGTGGGTAAGCAGTCCAATACTGACAGTAAAGCTAATGTTTTTATTACGATAGTAAACTTTATGTTCATTCACTGCGTTTTTAATACGCTCAGCGGCTTGCTTAGCTTCGGCTTTGTTTGTGTTAGGCATAATAATTAAAAACTCTTCACCGCCAAGGCGAAATACGGCGTCATTTTTTCTGGTGAGGCCATGTAAAATATTAGCGAGTTCTTTTAAACTCTTATCTCCAGCTTCGTGGCCGTAGTTATCATTTATGGCTTTAAAGTGATCTATATCGAGCATTAATAATGAAATATAGGTATTTTCATCTTGTGTTTTTAATAGCTCTTGAGTGCGCGCCTGTATTCGTTGCTCTAAACTGGTATTAAGGGCTATGAGTTTGTGTTCTATGTTTATTTCTTTGCTTACATCGTTTTGCACCGCAAAGTAATAAGCGATTTTTCCATCTCTATAAATCGGCGATATTGCCAACTCATTCCAATAGGGTTCCCCACTTTTGGTGTAGTTTAAAATTCGGGCGCTTATAGGTAGCCCTTTTTTGAGATGAGTTTTAAGTTTAGCTATCGTTTTTAAATCAGTGTTTTCACCTTGTAAAATAGAGCCGAGCTTTTTGCCTTCGACTTCAAAAAGGCTATACCCTGTCATTTTTTCGAATGATCCATTAACCCAAATAACATGCTTATTTTTATCGGCAATGACCATTCCTACCGTAGTTTCTTTGAGTGCAGTAACTAAAAAGTCTCGTTCAAGGGCTATTTTTTCACTTCCTGTTATATCCTGAAAAATGCCGTATAGCTTAGTAATTTCACCATTTTTATTTCTTGATACATTACCGCTTGATATCACCGTGCGTTCTTGTTGGTCGTTATCTACAACACGTAATTTTATACAACTCCATTCTTGCCCCGTTAAAAGCGCATTTTCGACAGCGCTGGCTATTTTGGGCTTATCATCTGCATGATAAAAGTTTATTGCAGTATCTAACTGTGGTGAATAGCGACTAGGGGAAACACCATGGATAGTGTAAATTTCATCGGTCTAAAATAATTGGTTGCTATTACAGTCGAGCTGCCAATAACCTACTTTTAAAACTTCGCCTGCGTTTTCTATGATGGTTTGTAATTCGTTATTGCTAATAACAGAGGACACTTGGGCAAAATGCTGGTTAAAAACTAAAACCATATATTGGTGTTGGTTTTGATCCACATTATGTAAGCAGCAATTTAGTTTAATAGAGTAATCGGTTGCAAATGTGAGCTCAATATCAAATTGGTCTAACTCATTATGTTGCGATTTTAGTGCGAGAATTTGTTGTTGTAATAGAGCTTTGCTTTCAGTAGTACAACAGCCATAAAGGCTTTCAATGGTGGGTACTTTTTTAGCTGCAACATTTAGCTCTGACCACCTTGGAGAAAGATAACTAAGCTGATTATTATTATCAAATACCATTAAAAGAAAATTACACTTTTCTAGCAGCGCAATATTTATGTCTTTAATATCCATAAGCTCCCTACATATGAAAAGTATTACAACAATAAGGTTGAGTATAGACACCTTCTTTTATTTTTTCCGTTTGAAGGCAGTGTAAATAGTGGTCAGAATTTTTACTAAAAACGTATTTCAGGTTTGTTTTTGTGACTTTCCTGATAAGGTATTGGTTGTATAACAATATTTTAACGTTATTTCGTTGCTGTTAACGAAAAGCGAATCATTGGAGATTTTCATGAGCATATTTCGATTGAGTGTTATTACCTCGATTTTTTTAGCCGCAAATTTTTGCGCCAGCAGTGCACAAGCCAATACTAAAGTGATTCATGCGGGAGAGCTATTAAGCGTCCCTGGCGAAAAATCACAGCAAAAACAAACTGTAGTAATAGAAAATGGCAAAATAGTGTCTGTATCTGCTGGTTTTTTACCGGCCTCTCGATTTGGTGATGATGCCCAATTAATCGATTTATCGACCCGCTTTGTTATGCCAGGGCTTATGGATATGCATGTGCATTTACAAGGTGAGCTTGGGCCAGATAATAAAAAAGAACTGGTGGAAATGTCTGATGCAGATGTAGCAATGCGCAGTGTGCATTTTGCTAACAAAACTCTTATGGCGGGCTTTACTACTGTGCGTGATGTGGGAAGTCAAAGCGAGCAAATGTATGCATTACGTAAAGGCGTAGAAAATGGCTGGGTTGATGGGCCGCGTATTATTGCTGGTGCTGGCGTTACTATTACTGGCGGACACTTAGATGTTGATGGTATGAGTCCTGATTTACTCACCATAAAAACGCCACCAACAGTGTGTGATGGCGCAGTTGAATGTCGTAAAAAAACACGTTATGCAATTAAGTATGGGGCGGATTTAATTAAAGTGGCCTCTACCGGTGGTGTACTTTCTGATACCACCACGGGGACAGGTCAACAAATGGAAGACGATGAGCTCAAAGCCATTGTAAAAACTGCACATGGGTTAGGACGAAAAGTAGCAAGCCATGCCCATGCTGCACAAGGTATTAATGCCGCACTTCGTGCAGGGGTTGATAGCATTGAACACGGCAGTTACACCGATGAAGAGGGCATTAAGCTCTTTAAAGAAACCGGCGCTTACCTTGTACCAACGTTATTAGCTGGCGATACTGTGGTTAATATGGCAAAAAATTCAGATTTTATGTCTGCACCTATTAAGGCTAAAGCAACGAGAGTGGGGGGCGATATGCTCAACAACTTTACTAAGGCTTACAAAGCCGGCGTTAAAATTGCTTTTGGTACTGACAGTGGCGTATCAAAGCACGGTATTAACGCAAAAGAAGCCGTATTGATGTATGAAGCCGGTATGAGTACCTCCGATATTTTAAAATCGGCAACCGTCAATGCTGCTGATTTAATTGATATGAGCCAGAGTTTAGGCACTATAGAGCTTGGTAAGTTTGCCGATATTATTGCCTTAGATTCCAGCCCACTTAGCGATATTAGCGCTTTAATGGATGTTGATTTTGTGATGAAAGAAGGCGTAATTTTCAAACAACAATAAACACTATATTTATTTTATTATGAATGACGTTATAACGCTGGTAGGTCGTACAACAAAATGTTTGTAGACGATTGACCAGCGTTATTTTGTTATACCGTTTTTAGGTAAAAAGGAAGTAGTTTATTTTGAAGAGCTTAGCGGTTTTATTTTTTAGTGTATGGCCTTTGTTAGCAAATAGTGCCTCGCAGCAACCAGTTGAATTTCCTGATGTTGAAAATAATGTAGCTTATGCAAAAGTGGCTTCATTGGGATTTAACTTAGCCGATGAAAAAATAGCCTACGGCAGTGATGAGTCACAGTACGCATTACTTTGGCGCGCAAAGCAAGCACTGGTGCAAACGCCGTTAGTTATTTTACTCCATGGTGGCTGTTGGCTTAGTGAGTACGATATTAAACACACGTATGCGTTAAGTACGGGGCTTGCACAAGCTGGCTTTAACGTGTGGTCATTAGAGTATCGAAGAAGTGGTGCAAGCGGTGGTGGCTGGCCTGCAACGTTTAATGATATAAAAGCCGGTATTTTAGCGGCAAGTACTTATAATAATGGCGAGTTTAAATTAGCTGACTCGGTTGCTGTAGGGCACTCTGCTGGTGGGCATTTAGCACTGCTTGCAGGTGGTGAAATAAGCCAGCTTAAAGGTGTTATTGGCTTAGCCCCTATCACAGATATAAAAGCATATTCACGTGGTGATAATAGCTGTCAAAAAGTGACAAAAGATTTTATGCAAGGTATGCCAACTGATAAACCTAAGGCTTACACGCAAGCTAACCCGAGTGAGCAGTCACTTCATCCCCAAAGCATTATTTTACAAGGCGACAAAGATGCCATTGTCCCCGCTTTTAATTTAACGCAGCTTAAACGCCCGGTGGTGATGCTCGAAGGCGTGGGGCATTTTGATTGGATCCACCCAGGATCTGAGGCATTTAGTACACTAATAAAAAATTTAAATGAGATATAAAAATGAATTTTAATGAGATTGTAGCGCTTGATAAAGCCGACCCGCTGGCTAATAAACGCGATGAATTTGATTTACCCGCAGACACTATTTATCTCGATGGTAATTCACTGGGTGCTTTACCTAAAGCCGTTAAGTCACGCGTAGCAGAGGTGGTAAATCAACAATGGGGTAGTCACTTAATTAGAAGTTGGAACGATCACCAATGGATTGATTTACCCACTCAGGTAGGAGATAAAATAGCGCCGATTATTGGTGCTGCAAAAGGCCAAGTGATTTGTTGTGACTCTATTTCAGTTAACTTATTTAAACTGTTAAGTAGTGCGTTATCGTTAAGCCCTGGCCGAAATGTGGTGTTATCCACCGAGGATAACTTTCCAACCGACTTATATATGGTACAAGGGTTAAGTGACTTATTAGGCCCTGACCTATGTCAGCTTAAATTAGTGGCAGAGCAAAGTATTGAGCAAAACCTTAGCGATTCAGTGGCGGTGTTGCTATTAACGCAGGTCAACTTTAGAACCGGTCAGTTGCTGGATATGCAAAAGCTCACCCAGTTAGCCCACGAGAAAGGCATTTTTGTGATATGGGATCTAGCCCATAGTGCGGGAGCTTTACAAGTTGAACTTGATAACTGTAATGCTGATTTTGCCGTTGGCTGTGGCTATAAATACTTAAACGGTGGCCCAGGCTCACCTGCATTTTTATATGTGGCTAAACGCCACCAAGCTGCTGTAAAGCAACCCTTATCAGGTTGGATGGGTCATGCCAAACCATTTGCTTTTAATGCTGAATATCAGGGCGCTGATACTATAAATCAGTATTTATGCGGTACACCCAGTGTGATTGCGATGAGTGCTTTAGATGCTGCGCTTGATGTATGGCAAGACATAGACATTTCTCAAGTAAGAGAAAAGTCGATTGCACTTGCCGACGTATTTATTAAATTAGTACAAACACATTCATGCTTAAGTGATTTGCGCTTATGTTCCACAGAAAATTCGAGCCAAAGAGGTAGCCAATTGGCGTTTTCACATACCGACGCGTTTGCTATATGCCAAGCGTTAATTGAAAAAGGGGTAATTGCAGATTTTCGTGCACCTAATATTTTACGCTTTGGTTTTACGCCACTTTATACTTCGTTTGAAGAGATTTGGCAGGCAGTGGCTATTTTAGCTGAGGTAGTTAAAAGCCAGCTATATACCCAGCCACGTTTTAATTTAGCGGGTAAAGTGACGTAACTTTATGATGAGCCATTATTATAATGGCTCATAGCGTTTCTCAAGTTAAAAGGCATAGCGTTAGCAGAATCACTAGCAGCGCCTTTAGGTTATTATTGCTCTTTTTCTAGATGAAAGTAATTAAGTTGTACTCTCATCTCGGTAGCTTGTTCTGCCATTTGACGTGCCGCCGCCATTGTTTCTTCTGTAATCGCTGAGTTAGCCTGAGTTAGCCCCGTTAACCGTTGTACAACAAGATTAACCTCTTTAATTGCTTGCTCTTGTGCGGAGGTTGAGTGCGCTATATGTATTATATTTTTATTAACATCGCTAACAGCTTGCATTATGTGTTTTAGTTTTTTCCCTGAGGTGTCTGCTAATTCCGTCCCAAGCGCTATTTTTTGATTACTATTTACAATAATACTTTTTATTTGCTTTGCCGATTTAGCACTACGCCCCGCTAAATCACCTACTTCATTAGCAACTACGGCAAAGCCTCTTCCATGATCGCCAGCTCTAGCAGCTTCCACGGCGGCATTAAGTGATAGCAAGTTTGTTTGAAAAGCGAGGTTGTCAATAACCGTAAGTATTTCGTTAATGTCTTTACTGGCTTCATTCACGTCATCAATCGCGCTAACGGTTTGTATTGATAGGCGATTTCCTTCATCAGCAATTTGCTCTGCATTACTAGCCAATGCCACGGCACTTTTTGATTGTTCAGATACTTTAGTTAGCTCATCTAGCATTTGCTCAGTACTTGAGCTTGCTTCTTCAAGGTTGGCTGCTTGCTCTTCTGTGCGTTTGCTTATTTCAGTATTACTTGAAGCTATTTCACCGGCATTTTGCATAACTTGACTAGCCGACACTTGAATTTCTTGAATGACATTAGTTAATTTCTCGATAGTCGCGTTGGTGTCGCTTTTAAGGGTATCGAATACGCCTTGATATTGTCCCTCTATATTTTTGGTAAGGTCACCTTTAGCTAAGTTTGACAAAACGCTACTGACTTCATTTATTGCCAATGAAACTAATGAGGTAGACTCATTAACATTATTTTTTAAATCTTCCAACTGGCCTTGTAATGGCTGTTTTAATTGATGAGAAAAATCGCCGTTGGCCATCGCAGCCATTACTTGGTTGAGGTCGTTTATGACACGTTCGAGGTTAGTTACCGAATGGTTTATATCTGTTTTTAAACTATTTAGTTGGCCTGTCATAGCCGATGAAATAGTATGATCAAAACGCCCCTGACTAATTGCTAGCATGACTGATGAAATCTCAGTTAAAGCAGTATCAATAGCAGTGATTGATGTATTGATGTTACTTTTTAACTGCTCAAGTTGACCGCTGGCTTCACCTTTTATCATTTTTTTAAAGTCACCTTGACTAACAAAGGTCATGACTTGACCTATTTCATTCATTACATTATTTAAATTAGCCATACTGGAATTAATATCTTGTTTTAAAATATCAAGCTGGCCAGCTAAGGGGGCCTCTAATTGCGCAGAAAACTGGCCTTGTCGTAATGCACTCATAACGTCACTAATCCCATCTATGGCAATACTTAAACTACTAACTGAGTTATTGACGCTGTCTTTTAGTTGCGCAAGTTTTCCTTTCGCTGGATAGGTGATTTGTTCTTTAAAATTACCTTGTTCTACGTTAGCCATAATATCGACGATACTATTCATTGTGTTATTTATTGAAGAGAGCGATTCGTTAATATTACTTTTTAAGGTGCCTAACTCGCCTGACATTGAGGCATTAATTTGAATATCAAATTGACCATCAGCCATAGCAATCGCAATGGTATTTAATTCGTTTATTGCCCCGTTTAGTGAACTTGCGCAATCGTTGGTTGCTTGTTTTAACGTATCTAACTCTCCTCGACATGGGGCTTCAATACGTTGATCAAATTTATCCGCAGCCATTTGGTTCATAACGCGATTTGTTTCACTAATAGATAACTGTAGAGCATCAAGAAGAGTGTTAAATGCTTGAGTGCTAACGCCTATTTCATCGCTTGAATAGACAGTTGCTCGTAATGAAAAGTCACCTTGCTGTTCAACTTTTTTCATCGTATCAGCCAATGCATGTATTGGCTTTGTGAGTGTTCGCGCAAACCAATATGCGGCAATAGTAACAATAAAAATAGTGACAAAAAGTATCACAATGAGTTGTTGGGAAAGTGTTGTTATTGACTCAAAAGCTTCTTGTTCGTCCATTTCTGCTATTAATGCCCAGCGAACATTAAATACATTTACAGGTGCAAATGCAGATAGCACCATTTCATTGTTATAATCATTTATAACATGTTGTCCTTTTTCATTTCTCAGTGCTTTGATTACAGATAAGGTATTTACTGTGCCTTTATTTGGGTTTCTAAATGAGCTTTCTACAGAATGATTTTTCGGGTCAATATAAGAGTCAGAGCGCATTAACCCCTCAGGACCTACAAGGTAGGTTTCTCCGCTTTCGCCCAATCCGCCACGTTCTTTCATGATTGAATTGACATCTTCAATCGATAATTGGGCGGCTAAAATAGCAATTGTTTTACCATCAACAACAATAGGCTTACCTATAAAGCTCGCAGGGGCGTTATATGAAGGGGAGTACTGTTTATAATCTGCAAATGCAATTGCTTGTGGGTCGTTGCTGTCTTTTAATTGTTGAAACAAGCTCGCTAAATTACTATCAGTGTAGGGGCCTGTTTGCAGCGATGTTGCAAAGTCGACTTCTTTATAAACAGAGTAAACAATATTGCCATTTGCTGGGTCGATAATGAAAATATCGTAGAACTTATTTATATTAGTCATATCGCGTAGATAAGGATGATATTGGCGGTGCGCTTGCTCGTAACTGTCTGATTGCTCTGTGGTGGTTAGTTTTTGTTTTTCACCAATTAGATTTGAGTTATTAGCTAGATAACGAGATTGCAGCTCAATACTTTTTGGATTCATTTGCTCTAATAGAGATGAAGAGACTGTTTTGTTGGGTTTAGCTGTTTAAATTTTGGGGTAAAAGACTCTTTATAAAAGCGACTTAGCGACGCTGATGAATCTGAAGGGGAGATATCATTAAATCCTGCTATAAACTTTGTCGCAATAGTGGCCATTTCTGGATTTGCTTGCAGCGCATTTAGTTTATTTTCAATATTGTTAAAGTAGCGCTTAACAGCGCTTTGTTTTACTTCACTCACCGCATCTAAACGGGAATAAACCTGTTCAGTCATCGAGTTTGACGCTGTATTGATAGTGACCGTGATAATTATTGCTATTGGCACTAGAGCAACAATTAAAAAGGCGGAAATAAGTTTTTTTGTTAAATTTAAAGAATTAAAAAAGTGATTAATTGTGAGCATTACTATGTCCCTGTAATAAGGTTTGTACCTCAAATGAGCATAGAACACAATTTGTGAAGATCTAGTTAATAATTAAAGTAATGAGTTTTTATTATAAAATAGCCGAGATTGATACAGAGCGCTTTTAATTTTAATGTAATTTCAGCATGCTTTTTTAGCGGTTTAAAGCAAAAAAACGTAGAAGCATTTAAGTGCTCCTACGTTTATTAATTAATAGTCGTTCTAACGTTGAAGTTGAAAAAGCAAACGATGTTAGAGTGCGACTAAACTGCGCTCTAACATAGTTTGAATTTGCTTTACTATTTTAGCTTCAGTTTCGGGTTCAAACTGAGCAATTCGTGGGGTGTGAATATGCCCTGTCGGAATATCTGAATTTAGCTGATTTCGCAGGCGAATACTGCGATACGAAATTTCGTTAGACAAATAACCACCGCCACCGCCTCGCACTGCAATAGCGTCTTTTAATTCATCGAAACTATTAGGCTCAAAGTCTTTTTTTAGGGTAATAACATGATGGTTATCATTAATAGGAAAAGGGCCTTTTGCGCTTAACATAGCGCTAACGGGTAAGCTAAATTCTACAAACTCAGTACCTGGTAATGGGCGGTCGTTCAAGCTTGGAATGAGCGGCGCTGTTTTACTGCCTCCATACACTACATTGGCGTTGTCGGGCGCTGTTACACTGCGGCGCTTGCCTGGAAAGCGCTCAAGGTCAAAGTCTTTACTACCCATGCTAACGGTAACCACCATATCAACATTATTAAGTGCGTAATAAGGGGCAAGTAAGGATTCTATAATGCCGTGATCAAAGTCTTCATAACGCACAGGCACCATCACTGTGTTTATTTCAGCACTAATCCCTTTATAGTTTATGACTTGGCCATCAAGAAGCAGTGCTGCAACACCCGATGGGTTGCTTTGGTTTATATTTCTATCAAGTAAAAACGGGTCAAATCCAGTTAATAATATTTTTTTAGAGGTGTTTTGTGAGTAGCTAAGATCGGTGCGACCCCGGCTGCCATTCTCTAGAAGTGTTAATAACACTGTTTGCTGCGCCGCGCTCAGCGAAAATGCAGGCTTTGTGGTGCGAATAATTTTGCTTGATTGTAAGCGAGCCCAGTAAAGTGCGCGATCATCTAAGTTTTGCGTTGTAGCGATGCGTTTTTTTGCACTAAACCATAATCGTTTTGAGTAGTCATTAACGGCATCTACGGCTTGTGCATAGCTTGAGAGTGACTTGAATTGCTGCTCAAATTGATTAACTTCGCTGGCAAAAGCGCTTAGTACGGCTGGCATCGCTTGGCTGGCTTTTTCAATTCGCAATTCTTCTGGGGTTAGCGGTGTGTTTAAGTTGGCTAACGCATTAGAAGAAGAAAATATTAAACTTGTGGCAATCAGTGTTTTTATCATGATGTTCCTAAACTGAGTCGTATTTGTTGTCTACTATCCTATGCCTAATATGTGGGTGCAAATAAAATCGTTGGTTGGTTTTATGTTGAAAGCAGTATAAAACAGGCGCTAAATCAAAAACTACGGGTATTTTATTAAAAAGAGTCGAAACTCTGTGATGGGTTTAGCTACAATGGGGCTGTGTATTTTTAGTTTTTTACTTTTAGGCAGCTATGCAACTTATTCAAATAGATAAAGCACGTTATCGTAAACATTTAAATCGCGTTATTGTCGGCTGTGCAGCAGGTTTAGCTGTGGGCAGTTTAGCAATTTCACAAACCTTAATTGCATTATTTCCCGATGAAAGTGGCAGTCATTTTCATTGGAACTTATTAGGCGTAATTGTTACGAGTATTGGCATAGGCTGGTTGTTAAATAAATACCGAACACATCCTTTTATGAGTGAGGTGGTGTATGTGTGGGAGCTTAAAAAAGCGCTTAATAAAATCACTCGTAAAATGGCTAAGCTAAAAGCGGCGGGACGAGAAGGTAATCCTGATGCGCTATTAGCCATTCACTATAGTTATGCAGGTTCACGCTTGTTATGGCAGCTTGACGATAACACCATCACCATGGATGATTTAGCGATTAAACAAGCCGAGTTAGATAGCGTTGCGGCTAAATATAATTTAACTCTTAATGCCGATGACTACGATGACGCAATTTTAAAGCAGTTTTAATTTATAGGAATCACAATGAGCCTAATTCTCTATGGTGTCCCGCTTTCTCCCTATGTACGTAAAGTGCGTGTATGCTTAGCGCATAAACAACTAGACTATAAACTCGAAATAGTCTCGCCGTTTAATCAACCTGATTGGTTTTTAGAACTGAACCCTCTAGGGCGAATTCCGGCGCTAAAAGACGACGAGTTAAGTTTGGCGGATTCTAGCGTTATCTGCCAATATCTTGATGAAAAATACCCTAATTCAGCGTCTTTACTCGGTGATACTATAGAGCAACGTGCAGCCGTTCGCTGGTTAGAAAAATACGCAGATTACGAGCTGGCTCCTTCTGCAACATTTACGGTGTTTCAGCAACGTATTATTGCCCCCACAATGCAAAAGCCAACCGATGAAGCCTTAGTGCAAAGTGCATTAAATGAAAAACTACCGCCTTTATTTGATTATTTAGAAGATTATTTAGGGGATAACGAGTTTTTTGTTGGCGAGAGCTTAACCCTTGCCGACATTGCTGTGAGCTGCCAGTTAATGAATATGGATCATGGTGGTGAGCAACTTGATGAGTCGCGCTGGCCTAATCTTGCAGCATTGCATAGCCGTGTAAAACAGGGCACTGCCATGCACACAATGCTTGAAGGCGAGCAAAAAATATTAGCCTCGCTTAAGTAGCTTTTTAATGTTGGTGACTGGAATGTCGCTTATTTTACAAAATCTTAAACAATAAAGGAGCTATCATTGAAAAAAGTCCTGATAGTGTGTTTGGGTAATATTTGTCGTTCACCTACCGCAGAGGCGGTATTAAAAGCGCGTGCTAAAAAGTTAGGCATTGATCTGCTAGTGGACTCGGCTGGGACTATTGGGCACCACGAAGGTAATCCGCCAGATAGACGCTCTATGCAGGCTGGTGAAAAACGCGGTTATAGTTTTAAAGGTATTTTTTCGCGCAAGGTGCGCAGTAGTGATTTTAGCGAGTTTGATTTAATTTTAGCAGCCGATAAACAAAACCTGACGGATCTAACCGCACGCTGCCCTGAGCATTTGCAGTATAAGCTTGCGTTATTTTTAGAGTATGGCGAGCAAGCACAAAGCGCAATTCCCGATCCTTACTATGGCGGTGATGATGGCTTTGAAAAGGTACTTGATTTAATAGAGGCCGCCAGCGATAACATTTTAGCTAAGTTAAAGTAGAATAAACTAAAAAGGCGCTTAAAGCGCCTTTGGTATGTTATTAACGGTTTACTTTAAAGTCGAGCTGTACTTTGGAAGTTGCTGCAACGGCTTTTCCATGTTCAAACTTAGGTGCATAACGCCATTGCGCTAATGCTTCTACTGCCGATTTTTCAAAGGCCACGCCACCTTCAGAACTAAGTACTTGCGGATTTTTTACAAAGCCAGACTCATCTACTTCAAACTCCATAACGACTTTTCCATCTTTACGAAAGCGCGCTTTGTTTGTAGGGTATTTAGGGTTAACGCGGTATAGCGGCGTTTGCTCTTGGCTTTCTTTCCACGGCACCATTTTAGCAATCGCGATGCAGTGTTTGGTGGCTTCATCACTTTTGCCTTGTTTTTCATACAAGCCAATCAATCTTGAGTGTGCGGTAAGCTCGGCGTTGTGATCGTAACTTAAGCTTTCATCAAACACATTTACTACACGGTTAAGTCGTTCTATTGCTTGATCGTATCTTTTTCGACCTTCTGCAAACGATGCAATTAAAAAATCAGCTTTTATTTGTTCAACTGAGTTTTTAGGTAAGTTAGCCAGATAATACTCATCGGCTTCTTCTAGGTAGTTTTTAGCTTCTCGGTATTTTTCATAGCTGAATTTATTAGCTAGTATGGTTGCCGCTTCTAGTTTCATATCAGCCACAAACTTAGGGTTGTTTTGTGTGTTTGCGATTGCTATCACTTGCTCTAAATAATAATCCGCTTTTTGAGCAGAAGGGGCAAAACTAGCCATACCGACTAAAGCATCAATGGTTTCAGGCGATTGCTTACCATGGTTATTAACTAAAATAGTATAGGCTTGTTGATAGAGCGAAAAACGCTTTTCAATCCACTGTTTACCGTATCGATTAATTGATTTTGCATAGTTAATCGCTAAGTTTGCGGTGTTATCAGCATTTTCACCGTAAACAGTTTTACCTAATGTGTAAGCCTGCTCCGCGGCTTGTTGCACATTTTCTTTGGTTTTAATTGCATTTAAGTAATTTTGATACGCGTCGTTGAAAACGGCTTGAGCGTTATTTGTTTGTTCGGCAAATGACGTGGTGCTCAATACAGATAAACCTAAGCCCATCAGTAATGCAAGTTTGTTTAATTTCATAATGATCCCTATTATTTGTCGATAACAAATTAGCAAATCCTTGTGTATATGTCATCACTTTAGGTAAATCAAGGTAAACGCTCGCTAGTAATATATTTGCGGTTTAAGATTGAAAATAGTCGCTACCGTCGCCATATATTTGCCATAAACAGTCTTGTACTACGGTGTATTTAACCTATTTTGTGATATTATCACTTTATCGTGTCGTAGTTTTTTAATATTTGGATTGGTCGTGGCGCAAGTAAGAGCAAGAGTCCAGCTTAATGTTGGCAAAAATAGTGATATTCCTGCAGAAATTATTTCCTTTAGTGGCTTAAAAGATGGCCAAGAGCATGTTGCGTTAGTGTTTAAAAACGCCGATACCGAGCAAGATGTTCCGCTTATTCGTATGCACTCTGAATGCTTAACCGGTGATGTGTTTCACTCGTCACGTTGTGATTGCGGTGAGCAGTTAAATGAGTGTATTGAAATGATGCACGAACAAGGCGGTATTTTACTTTATTTACGCCAAGAAGGGCGTGGTATTGGTTTATACAATAAAATTGATGCGTATGTACTGCAGTCACAAGGTATGAACACTTACGAGGCCAACAATCATTTGGGCTTTGCTGATGACTTACGTGACTTTTCAGATGCAGTGTTAATGCTCAATGCGCTTAATTTAAAGCACGTTAAATTAATGACTAATAACCCTAAAAAGCTCAATGCATTAAAAGATGCAGGTATAGAAGTTGATTCTGTTGTGGGTACTCATGCTCACATTAAAGCTGGGCTTTCAGGTAATAAAGCGTATTTAGAGACAAAGATTAAGCATGGCTCTCACATGCTAGATATTAAGAAAATTAAAAAACCTTAGGGTCTGTTGACCTTTC
>NZ_PNCV01000002.1:0-21294 GCF_005886925.1 Pseudoalteromonas sp. S3260 | reverse complement strand
AAGGTGGATCTTTTACTTATATGTGGGTTTGACAGCTAACGTAATTATCATAAAGTGCTTTTAAAATATCGGCACGGCTGATCATGCCAATTACAACGTCACCATCAACCACAGGGTAATTCTTTGGCTTACCGGGTTGCATTTGTTCTGCTAATTCCATGATATTGGTATCACCGCTGACCGTTACAACTTCTGTTTGCATCAACTGCGATACTTTTACCATACCGTCACAAAAATAACTGCTTTGCATTAGGGGTTTAAGTAGCTCCTGCTCAGAGATAAAACCTACTAGCAACTTGTTATCGTCAAATACTGGGGCACCAAGCAATTTAAATTTTTGTAGTTCTGCAATGGCGGTCGTCATTTCTGTATTAGGGGTGATATGAGGCAACTTGTGTTGCATAAAATCTTTTACTTTTGTATTTAGCATTTAGGTTTCTCCCGCTGAATGTTCTATACAAAGTATGGTTTATAGATTGGATTTTAGGAAATTGTTTATGTTGATGAGTTTAATAGGTAATAACAATCATCGCAGCGGTAATGGCGGGCAATAAAAACAATTAAGGCACCCTAAGGTGCCTTAAAAATGATGCATTTGCTGTTATTTTATAAAAGCAAATGCATCCGCGTACATGTTTTCGCGAATGGCACCGTGGCTAATAAAGTCATCGCGCACTATGCCTATCATGTCAAAACGACCTGCCATGTAAATATCATAAGGTTCAAGCGAGATGATATCGTCCATTACCGCTTTATGCACATAACCAGTATGGCCAGTCCAGCTGTCAGTAGGATTCTCTACCACAGGAATAAATTCGAAGTGCTTATGACTATCAGCCCAAGCTTTCATTTCGCTGTGTGCATACAGCGCAGACTCTTCTTTAACACCCCAATAAAATAGCACTGGGCGCTGACAATCTATTTCAGCAAGGTGATCGGCCATTGATTTTGCATAAGAGAAGCCTGTGCCGCCAGCAAGTAAAATAATAGGGCGCTCGCACTGCAAACGTAGTTGAGAAACACCTAAGCCCGCTTCAATAGTCACGGTTTGATTATTATTGTGGGCACAACGAAGGTGCTCTAGCGATTGCATAGCATATGAGTCAGCAACTGAAGCACCAATATGTAATTCTAAAGCATCCGTTTGTGAAGGACGGCTTGCAATTGAAAACGCACGTTTATCTTTTTCACCTAAAACCAATTGTAAATATTGGCCAGCTTCAAATGTGACGGGCTGCTGCGGCTTTAAAATAACTTTATGAACAAATTCTGTTAGTGGACTGATAGAAACAACGTCAGCGTGTAATGTTTGCATGTTTTACCTTAAATTAGCGGATACGCACTTTATTTGAGCAATAGTAGCATATCCGCAGGGTGAGTTTATAGCCTAGACCAAAGTCGTTAAAGAATACCTAGGCTATCCCAAAGTTCATCAACGCGATCTTTAGTGGCTTGATCCATAACAATAGGTTCGCCCCACTCACGGGTTGTTTCGCCAGGCCATTTGTTGGTTGCATCCATGCCCATTTTTGAACCAAGGCCAGAGACAGGCGATGCAAAGTCTAAATAGTCTATTGGCGTGTTTTCAATTAACGTGGTGTCGCGTGCAGGATCCATACGGGTAGTAATAGCCCATATTACATCGTTCCAATCTCGGGCGTTAATGTCATCATCGCAGACAATAACAAATTTAGTGTACATAAACTGTCGTAGGAATGACCAAACCCCCATCATTACGCGCTTGGCGTGCCCGGGGTATTGTTTTTTCATCGTAACCACGGCCATACGGTACGAGCAGCCTTCTGGTGGTAAATAAAAATCAACGATTTCTGGAAACTGTTTTTGTAAAATTGGCACAAATACTTCGTTTAAAGCCACCCCTAAAATAGCTGGCTCATCAGGCGGACGACCCGTAAAGGTACTGTGATAAATAGGGTCTTTACGATGAGTAATATGAGTGACCGTCATAACGGGAAAGTCATCGACTTCATTATAGTAACCCGTATGGTCGCCATAGGGGCCTTCAGGTGCCATTTCTCCCGGCATAATATGCCCTTCAAGCACGATTTCTGCACTGGCCGGTACTTGTAAATCATTCGAAATAGACTTAACCACTTCTGTTTTACTACCACGCAGTAAGCCAGCAAAAGCATATTCGCTTAACGTGTCTGGAACGGGTGTAACAGCACCTAAAATAGTCGCAGGATCTGCACCTAATGCCACCGAAACAGGGTAGGGCTGACCAGGGTGTTCTTTACACCACTCTTGAAAATCAAGCGCGCCACCGCGATGAGATAACCAACGCATAATGATTTTATTTTTACCCAATAGCTGTTGACGATAAATCCCTAAATTTTGACGCTTTTTATAAGGCCCTTTGGTAACGGTTAAACCCCAAGTAATTAAAGGCGCAGCATCACCAGGCCAGCAATGCTGAATAGGAAGCTTGGTTAAATCAACATCGTCACCTTGTAAAATAACTTGTTGGCAGGGCGCTTTTTTTACTTCTTTGGCTGGCATATTAAGGACTTGCTTAAATACCGGAATTTGTCCAAGGGCTTCTTTAATGCCTTTTGGTGGCTCTGGCTCTTTTAAAAATGCCAATAACTTACCAACTTCTCGTAATTCACTGACATCTTCTTGGCCCATACCCATAGCTACACGCTTAGGTGTACCAAATAAGTTAGCTAGAACAGGCATGTCATACCCTTTCGGGTTTTCAAATAATAAAGCGGGGCCTTTAGCACGCAGTGTGCGATCGGCAATTTCGGTCATCTCAAGATACGGGTCGATTTCTTGGCTGATGCGTTTTAATTCGCCTCGTTTTTCAAGTAAATCGATAAAATCGCGTAGATCTTTGTATTTCATTGTGGGCCGTTACTTAGCAAAAAGTTAAAAGTATTATACCCAGTTCATGCAAGCCAAGTCATTACTTGCACTTAAAACTTAAAGCGCTCTACCGCATCTTTTAAAGAGTGTGCAAGTTGGTTAACATCTTCACTTTCGCTTGCTAGGGTCGTCGCATTGTCGGCATTTAAGGTGGCATGATCGGTTACCTTAGCCATTATTTGTTGGATATCAGTGCTGTTTGCAAGTTGTTCATGCGATGCATGGGCAATGTCTTTGCTCATTGCATTGACCGATACTAACGTGCTTTTGATACGCTCAACGGCTGCATTTAGTTCAGTACTGTTTTCAACACAATGCTTGGCTTGTTGTTGACCATCATTTATTTCAGCTTGGGTAGTCTGAGTATGTTGTTGTAGTGTGTTGATCATGGTGGTTATTTCGCTAGTGGAGCTTTGTGTTCGTGCTGCAAGCGAACGCACTTCATCGGCCACTACGGCAAATCCTCGACCATGTTCACCGGCTCTTGCTGCTTCAATGGCCGCATTAAGCGCTAGCAAATTGGTTTGCTCTGCAATACTGCTAATCGTATCAACAATAGCGCCAATCAGTTTGGTGTATTGTGCAAGCTCTTCGGTGCTGCTAACTGCTTTATCTAGGCGGCTTAAAAGAGATTCAATACTTTGGCTATTGTTGTTTGCAATGTCATTGACATCATTTGCAAACTGCGAGGCATTCGTTATTTCATTTGAGGTACTCTGCGCTTGTTCGTAAACGGCTTGTGAGCTTTGTAGCATACGTTGCGCCAATGAGGTTGCTTGTGCGCTGCGTTCCAGCTGTTGCTTAGCAACGATGGTCATTTGTTGCACTTTTTCACTGGTTTGAATGGCTGAATTATCGAGTTCGTAGGCGTCGTTACTGATCCCTTTTATTAGGTGAGTTAAATCATCACAAAGCTTATTGGTATTATGCAGTAGGGTACCAAATTCGTCTTTACTTAGAGGGTTACTACGCCGTGAAAAGTCACCTGAGGCTATGCGTGCGAGTTCTTTATTCACCTTTTTAAGTGGTTTTAGCATGGCGTTAGTAGTAAACACTGAAATAATAACCAGCAAAACAATTAAAACAAAAGCAATAATAATAACTAAGCTAGAGCCGGTATTGATTGCTGACTTAGCGCTCTCTTGCAGGGAGTCAAAGCGCGTGTCTGCAAGTTTATTAAGCTCAATTAGCTGATTTTCTATAATGATAAAGGCATGTTGAAAACTTTCAAACCGCTGATCAACCTTGTCTTTGCTATTGAGTACAGTGTTCTGCAATGCATACAGCCCATCAGGATTATTTAATAGGCTGCTTAAATCGTTAAACGCCGCTATTAACTCATTGGCGTTGAGCTTATTTGCAATAGGAGAGGCTTGTTGCTCTAAATAACTAAGATTAGATTGAATATTATCGAGTAAAAAAGAAGTGTCCTGTTGGTGGGCATTGATATCTTCAGAGGTGGTTACTTGCCCAATGCCTTTGACATTATTGTTTAGAGTAAATAATAAATCATCAATTCGAGTCGCTGTGCCAAAGACTGCATTTAAAAGCGATTGCTGGTTGCCCGCTACGTTTATAAGCTCTATATCAAGTAATTGGTTACTCAGATCGCGAAGCTGTTCATTAAAGGTAACTGTCAGTGCTGCGGCGGTACTTTGCGCCTTAAAGCGTTGCTCTTTTGTTGCAAGCATGTCGTTGCTTATAGTATTTAGTTTAGTGAAGTCATTATGAATAGTAACAAGTAATGTTTGCATACTTTGTTGCTTGGCAACTTGTGCTTTTAGCGTCTCTAATTTATTAAAAAACTGTGTTTGCTCTGCGTGTGCTTGCTTTTTATTTTGCAGTAGTAAATCAAGTTTAGTTTGGCTGTAAGCAATGGCGTTAAATTTAGTAATTGAAAGTAGCGATAAACGCAGGTCTTTACTCGCTTGCTGTACCGGAACCGCTAACGTTTCTATGCGCGAGTTAGTGGTACTGATTTGATGGAGTGACCAGTAAAAAAATATGCAGCTGGTAAGCATTAACAGGCCAATAGCTGAAAAGGCTAAAATTATTTTATGTTTTATAGCGATAGAATGCATAACTTTATCAACAGTATTAAGACTTTTGTTAGTGTAGCAAGTTTTTTAATATGTTGTTAGTTAGTGGTTAATTGCTTGTACATTGATATTTTTTACCGTTAATTATTAGCATAGCTTGCTCGCCCTTACTCCAAAACAGTACCTTGGTATTTATATATTTGCTACTAGAGGCACTCACCTCATGAGTTAATAAATAATCATGCTTATTAAAGCGGAGCGTCGCCTGTTTGTTGCTAATAATATCTAGTTGTGCAGCGGTGTTATCGCACATGTAGTTTGTTGTAATGGGTTGCTCATTGCATGCAACCAGGGCTATTAAAGCAATAGTAATGGCGTAGTGTTTCATTAGGCTGTGTTTTACTTATTTAGTCGCTTGGTTAATTATGAGCTTAGCAAAGCTAAATTAACCGTTGGTGAAAATAAGGCTTTACGTTATGTTTAAGCTCTTATTTTTAGCTAGGGAATATCATGGCTGGCACTAACCTCTTAACATTACTTGATGATATAACGACCTTACTTGATGATATTGCGACTATGAGTAAAGTTGCGACTAAAAAAACGGCAGGCGTACTAGGAGATGACTTGGCGCTCAATGCGCAGCAAGTTACAGGGGTCACTGCCGATAGAGAGCTGCCGGTAGTATGGGCGGTGGCAAAAGGGTCGTTTTTAAATAAAGCGATATTAGTCCCTGCTGCGTTATTAATTAGTGTGTGGTTGCCTTGGCTAATTACGCCACTTTTAATGATGGGTGGTTTATTTTTATGTTTTGAAGGCGCTGAAAAAGTATTTGCTCGCTTTTTACCTCTCCATGAGGAAACGATAGATGATGATGAAAAGTTAGATTTAGTTGAATATGAAAGGCAAAAAGTAAAAGGTGCTATTCGTACTGACTTTATTCTGTCTGCTGAAATTATTGTAATTACCTTAGGGACTGTGGCTGGGGCTACGTTAATGAATCAAGCACTGGTGCTAAGTGTTATTGCCATCATCATGACTATTGGTGTTTATGGACTGGTAGCTGGAATTGTAAAACTTGATGATGCTGGATTGTATTTACTTAACCAATCAAAACTCTCTGCAAATAAATTTAAAGAATTACTGGGTAAAGGCCTACTTGCAGCAGCTCCCCGACTTATGCAGTTTTTAGCCTTTGCAGGTACAATCGCCATGTTTTTAGTGGGGGGTGGAATTTTAGTGCATGGTGTTGAGTTACTGCATCATACGCAGATTGATATCACACATTACGCCCAGTCAACTTTAGGTGGGGTAGGTGAGATGCTAGCCCCTTTAGTATTTGATGGCTTACTTGGTGTGGTTGCGGGTTTGATTATTGTTATTATGCATGTAATCTATACTAAGCTCTTTAAAACCCATAGTAGCGCGGCGTAATCGCGCTACTTTACATTATTCACATTGTGTACTTTTACATAATTGCTCAAGCTCGTGTTTAGCTTTGCTATTACCTTGAGCAATGGCTTTTTTATACCAATAAATAGCTTGTGGGGCGTTTTTCTCTGTGCCTTGCCCGTCGCGATACATTTGCGCCAGATTTAGTTGCCCCCATTGAGAACCTGTTTGCGCTGCAAGAGTAAAGCTTTCTAGCGCTTCATCGTATTGCCCATCTTTGTGGTACATAATTCCTTGTTGATTATTTTTATCGAGCTTTACTCCTTTATATAAAGGTTTTGGCTGTGGCGGAAACATCACAAATCCACCATATAAACTATTTGCATAGGGGCGCAGCACGTCGAATATAATGTCATCCTTGTATAAGCGTTTTATTTCATTACGAGGTAGGGTGATGGTTTTAGACGAAAAGTAATCTCTTTGCACTAATAAACTTGCACGCATTGCTGTGGTTATAGCACTGCTGCGCTTATAGCTGTAATTACTCACCTGAAACGTTATAAATTGCTGATCAAAGCTCAGCACTTGCGCGACTTTTAAATTAGTCAGTGTCCACGGTTCATGAGTGAATTTATCGGCCTTTACTAAATAGGTGTCGTAGGCTTTGGGGTTGGTTAAATAACTTTGTTTTAGCGCCTCAGCATTAAGGTGTTTTTGGTAAAAAAATAACAATACCCACAGCAATAAAACTAACCCAATACAGTATTTGGGTAGGCTTAGCTTTTCGAACAGGGGTAACTTTTTAATGCTTGTAGGCTCACAATGTCCACATTGATAGCACTCGCGTTTATAGCTCAACTTTATCGGAACTATAGGAAGAATAGTAAAGCGCAAAAAGCGGCTTTGGTTAACTAAGTGATAGCTGTTACTTTTGCAATTAGGGCAGCACTGTACTTGTGTAAAATGAGGAAAAGACTGACTGGTATTGAAAAGCAGCATGAAAATACGCTCCCTGTTTTAATTCTCTTTAAGTTAAAACAATGAGCGTATTAGTTAAAGCAGCAAACTGTAAGTAATTATGTCAGTTACTCTTTAGTGCGTGCTTTTGGTTTAATGGTCGTTTTAGCGTCGGCGGCCATTAACGCAAATACAGCATAAGCAGCAGTGTTTTGACGAAGTTTAGCGGGTGTCACTTTATCAAGGGTGTCATCCGCTGTATGGTGGTAATCAAAGTAGTCAGTACCATCTTGTGCCAGTTCAAAAATAGGTGCAGAAACTGCATTTTTAAATGGGATGAGATCGGGTCCGCCTTTAGCTTCATTTTGGCCAATGTATTCAATATTTAATGGCGCAAGCTCTTTGGCAATCGCGCGCACTACTGGCAGTGAAGCTGCGTTTACATTTGATTCAAAGCCATAAACTACATCAGCACCAAAGTCAGACTCTGCAGCAGCTACAATGTTATTAAGCTCATTTTTATGCTTTGCAAAATACGCTTTTGCGCCCCAAAGGCCGAGTTCTTCAGCTGCAAAAAGCACAACGCGAATACTGCGCTTAGGACGTTTTACATCACTAATATGCTTTGCTGCTGCCATGGTTAAGGCAACGCCAGCGCCATCATCCAGAGCGCCAGTACCTAAATCCCACGAATCTAAGTGTCCACCAATAAGTACATATTGCTCAGGGTTTTCAGTACCATTAAATTGGCCAATGACGTTATAACCAGTGCCCTCGCCTAGGTTTTCGGTTTGTACATTAATATTAACCGACACGTCTTTGTTTAATGCGACTAATCGTGCTATTTGGTCAGCATCAGGATTGGCAATAGTCACGTTAGGTATTTTAGTTACCCCTTCTTTATAATAGCTACCGCCGGTATGTGCAAAGCGATGGTGGCCAGTGCTAACTGAGCGCATCATATAGGCAACAGCGCCTTTTTTAGCCGCTTCAATTGCTCCGGTAGCACGGGCTTTTACCGCGGGGCCATAACCATTGCCGTCAATATCACGGTTCATACGGTAATTAATATAAGCAATTTTACCTTTTAAGCTATTAGCCGGTGCGGCTTTTAATTCGTCAAGGGTTTCGAATAAGACGACAGGTGCGCTGATCCCCTCCTTTGGTGTACTAATGCTGTTACCAAGTGCTGTTAAATGCAGAGGTTGCTCGCTTGGAGTGAGTATTTTTCCACTTTCGCTATAGCGACGCCATTCAGGGAAGGTTGCTTCTTCTAACCAGACTTTATCAAAGCCCAATTCATCAAACTTTGCTTTTGCCCAAGCAACGGCTTTTTTATCGTTTTCGGTGCCAGGTAGGCGCGGGCCTATTTCTGTGGTGAGTGATTCTAGTAATTGATAGCTTAAATCACTTTTAAGGGCGGTGGTGCGCACCTCATCTACTTGTTGTAGCTGTTTTGCAGTGAATTCACTGTTGTTGGCGCTTACCGTCATGCTGGTGGTAAATAGGAGTGCTGTGAGCAATTGTTTCATATTCAGAGAGCCTTTGTAATGATTAACACCATTAAAGCATGTAACAAACAGGATAAAAAATAGATGAGATGAGTAGGCTATTCAGTGGGTTCAAAAGTCAGTTCAAAAAAAGCCCACCCCAAATTGAGGTGGGCTATGGATTTTTAAAGTCTGTATTTAAAAGCTAAATTGCGCTGCTAAACGCACGTTTGTGCCTTCACCTACCGTCACGTTATTTAATCCACCACCAGCTAGGTAGTTTTTATCGAATAAGTTTTCAATGTTTAAACGCAGGTTAATATCTGTATTACTTACCTTAAGTGCGTATGTTGCGCCAACATCAACACGGGTATATCCCTGTTTTGTTACGGTATTGGCATTATCGGCAAAACGTTCACCTTCATAAAAAGCGCCGGCATTAAAAGCAATGGCGTCATTTAATTCATAACGTGTCCATAAAGAGGCTGACCACTTTGGTGCATCAGTTGGGCGTTTGCCCTCTAATTTTTCTTCATCACGCTCATAGTTAGCATCTAAATACATGGTTGATGCCATAACAAATAAACGGTCAGTAGCGGCACCTTGAGCTGCAAGCTCAAAGCCTTTATGGCGTTGCTCACCTGCCTGTGTGGTGATGCTGGTTATATCACCGATAGGGTTAATCAGATCTTCGTTCACTAAGGTACCTGTTTTGCTAATATCAAATAAGGCACCGCTAAGCATTAATCGGTCATCAAACAGTTGCCATTTTACCCCAACTTCCTTTTGCTCAGAGGTAATAGCATCGAGCTTCATGCCATTATTAACATCACTTGTATTTACCAATGTTTCGTTTTGTGGCTCAAACCCTTCTGAGTAACTTGCATAAACAGTTGCAGAGGCATGAGGATGGTAAAGTACGCCAACCTTAGGTACGAACGATTCGTTATTGCTGTTTTCTTTACTTTGTTTATCGTAACGACCACCCAGTGATAGTTGCCATTCTGGTGAGAATGAAATTAAGTCTTGGATATAAATCCCGTAATAGTCGTAAGCAGACGAGCTAATAGTGTCATCTGACTTGTAACTTATATTAGGGCGATTAGGCTCATTTTGACCGGCAGAAAAATTAATCGTATCAGCAGATGTACGTAATTGGCCGTAGTAATAATCCAGTGAGTTAGCGCCTACAAGTAATTGATGATGCACACCCAAGGTTTCAAATTCGCCAATGAAGTCAATAAAAGCAGTTTTAAACTGCCAATCATCAAAGCGATCGTAAGGACGTGACTGATAGCTATCGCCTTCGATAAAGTCACTTGGCTTACGTGGTGCTGACTCAAAGCGCTGGCGTTCAAATGTTTGTTCGTTGTAGCCTAAATTTACGTGCCAGTGGTCGGTTAAAAACACCTTAAAATCAATACCCATGTTTTCAACAGTAATATCGGTAAAGGCCCATGACATATCACGAATTGTTTTGTCATCGCCAATGATATTGGCATCATTATCTATCCAAGCGCCAGTATCTAAGCCTGCTTCGTCATCAGTGCGATCATAATGCACGCGCACTAAGGCGTTATCGCTAATATCGTAATCAACCACTAAGGCACCTAAAAAGCGATCGCGTTCACGGTTATCACCGTTTTGGTATTCTCGCCAGTATTCAACATCTTGTTTTACTAATACACCGCGGGCACGTAGATCTTCAGCCTCGGTAAGTGCGCCGCCAGCATCAAGCATAAAGCGAGTTGAACCATGCTGATCAACATCGGCACTGGCATTAAATAACGTTTGCGCAGTCGGTTTTTTGGTTACCATATTCACTAGGCCGCCAGGCCCTGATTGCCCGTATAAAATACTTGAAGGGCCTTTAATAACTTCTACTTGCTCTAAAATCTCAATGGGTTGCTGGTAATGAGACCAATGCTGGTGGCCATCACGCAGGTAGCCGGTTGATGAACTTAACTCAAAACCACGTAAGTTAAATACTTCACGATTACGTTGCTTAGATCCTGGCGTTAAACTCGCATCGTTACTTAGTACTTCACCTAAGGTGGTTGCTAGTTGCTCATTTACAATTGTATCTGTAATAACAGTGACTGATTGTGCGGTATCGAGTAATGAGGTTGAGGTTCTCATTGGCCCACTGGCATTATCTACTTTGTAGTCGTTGAAGTAACTGCCTTTTACTTCAATGCGCTCTATATTTGCGGTGTTGGCGAATACATTTGCAGAGGTACTGGCTAAAAGTGCGATAAAAAGTGGGTTAAATTTCATTAGTAGCTTCCGGCTTAGAGTTATTAGAATAGTAAAACGCTGCGGATCTTAATAAAAATAACTATCATTTGCAATATCTTTATTTGCACTTTTTATCGTGCGTTGTTAATGGTTGCTAATTGTTAAATCTGCTATTATTAGCCGCATATTTATTGAGACTTTTCTCAAGTTATTTTTTTGCTATGGAATTTACTGTGACTGCAACTGCTTTTTCATCGTTGGCCTTACCTTCAGGGTTAGTTGATAATTTATCAACGCTCGGCTACACCCAAATGACGCCTGTACAGGCGCAAAGCCTACCACCCGTTTTAAATGGCAAAGATATTATTGCCCAAGCCAAAACAGGCTCAGGTAAAACAGCGGCATTTAGTTTAGGCGTTTTAGCCAAGCTGAATGTTAAACGCTTTCGTATTCAGTCGTTAGTGCTGTGCCCAACCCGTGAGCTTGCAGAGCAGGTAGCGGTTGAAATGCGCAAATTAGCACGCGGTATTCATAATATTAAAATTTTAACTTTGTGTGGCGGGGTATCAATTGGTCCTCAAATTGGCTCACTTGAACATGGTGCGCATATTATTGTAGGTACACCAGGGCGAGTTGACGACCATATTCGTAAAGGTACATTGCGCTTAGATGATGTTGAAACGCTGGTACTTGATGAAGCTGACCAAATGCTTGATATGGGTTTTCAAGACACCCTCGATGCCATAATTGAGTGTATTCCAACAAATCGTCAAACATTGTTATTTAGCGCGACTTTTCCAAAATCAATAGAAGCCATTGCAAAGCGTGTTCTGAGCAACCCTGAAATGATTAAAGTAGAAGAGCAGCAAGAAAAAAGCACTATCAAGCAATACTTCTATAAAATGGATAATAATAAGCAACGTTATCCAACCCTTAAATTACTATTACTTAAATTTACCCCACAAAGTTGTGTGGTGTTTTGTAATACCAAGGTAGAAACACAGCAAGTATGTGATGATTTAGCCGATGAAGGCTTCAGCGCCGTTGCATTGCATGGCGATTTAGAGCAGCGTGACCGTGAGCGTACACTGATTCATTTTGCCAATAAGAGTGCGTCTATTTTAGTGGCAACCGATGTAGCAGCACGCGGCTTAGATATTGATGATATGGACATGGTAATTAACTATCACTTAGCGCATGATCCACAAACGCATGTTCACCGCGTAGGGCGTACCGGGCGAGCGGGCAAAAAAGGCATTGCGTGTTCTATTTACGGTGATGCTGAGCAATTTAAAGTAGCGCAAATTGGTGACCACTATGAGCGTGATTTTACCCCTGAGCCAATGCCATCATATAACCTACTTGATAAGCCTCCTTACAAGCCAGAAATGGTGACTTTGATGATTGATGCAGGCAAAAAACAAAAAGTGCGTGCCGGTGACATTTTAGGGGCATTAACAGGTAAAGATGGTATAGCAGGGCGCCAAGTGGGTAAAATTAATGTACTTGATAACGTGGCTTTTGTCGCGGTAGAGCGTAACTCATCTAAACCCGCGTTACGTAAATTAACCGAAGGCAATATTAAAGGGCGTAAAATCCGTGCTCGTCGCCTGACGCGCTAGTTTTACGTTTTAAGATGAGCAGCTCGCCTTGAGTTGCTCATATTCCATTTTTAATTGTTTAAACACTTCATTATCACCCCCTTGTTTGTCTGGATGATGCTGAACGGCTAGTTGTCGCCAACGCTTTTGTAATGTTTTTAAGGTAATTGGTTGTACTAATTGCCAGCGAGCGATTAATTGCTGATGTTGCTGAGCACTTAAAGGCGCTTCATGTTGTTTAGGCTTACTGAAACGTTGCCAAAAGCTATCTAATAATGCGTTAATTTCTGCTGTTGATGTTTCAAAGTTTTGCCAGTTTAAGTAGTAGTCACGCAGCGGATCGTTTGGGTGAAGTTGGTTTTGGCGAGGGTCGCTTACCAGCTCAATGTGTAAACTTTTAATCAGTAGCTGCTGTTTTGGCATAACTTGCTGCTGTAGCTGATAAAGTGCATTCATAATTAAAAAATTACGTTTAAATAAATCACGGCCAGGATCAGCTGCTAAGGTATCAAGTAACCCACGTTCTTTTAGTTCCGATGCTAAAGTATGAACCATCCACACTTTATTATTGATTAATAGTTCAAAAATCTCATCTATCAGTGGGTTAAGCATTGTTTACAATCTATTAATTGGTGTATCTTGAACAAATTATCATACACCTAAGTAACATTAAACCCCAAGGAGTGGGCGTGAATGCCTGTTTTATATTGGTCTAAATTAGATGTTTACATATTGTTTGGGTGTCATTTTATTATGGCTAGCAAGGATTAAAGGATATTTTTATGCTGACTCGGTTACAGCGCATCTGCTTTATTGGTCTTTTGGTTGTACTGGGTGGTGCATCAAACGACGCTTTATCCAATGAGCAGACAAGTTTGTTTGAGCAGTTCGATCTTGAGCAAACATGGACTAAAAAGCACCGCCTTGCAACAGACATATTAGCTAACCCTGATCTTCCAAATTTACAACGCGTGACCATTTACAGTGACTTAGCGGAGCTGGCGTTTACACAGAGTGATTTAGCTAATGCACTAAAGTATTTTAAATTACTAGAGGCGAATAGCACCCTTAAAGAACAGCCAAAACTTTATTTTCGTGCAATTAAAATGCAAGGCGTGGTGCTTTATTATCAAGGGTTAGTGCAACAAGCGGTCGTTGATTATAATCGCGCGTTAAACATTGCCATTACCCTTAAAAGCCCGATTAAACAGGCTAACTTACTCAGTAATATTGGGCTCGCTTACTTTGATATGTATAACATGGAGCTAGCCCTCGATTATTATCAGCAAGCCAAAGTCATTTATGAAAAAGAGGGGAGCGCACAAGATAAAGCCGATATATTACATAATATCGCCGGTATTTATATTCGTCTCTCTCGGTATGAGTCCGCGCTTGAGATGTATCGTGAGGTTTTAAAAGTTTTTCAAGAGCTTGGTGATGACGATGGCGTTGCACAGGTATACGGTAACATGGGTGTGGCGTACACAGAATCGAGACAGTACCAATTAGCACTGCATTATAATCAGTTGGCCTTACGTTACTATCAAAGCGTTAATAATGCGTTTCAACTTTCTATCAAGCATACAAACTTAGCCACCATCAACCTTAAGCTAAATAAATTTGATGTTGCCTTTTATCATGCTAATGCTGGGCAACAGTTTGCACTTGAGGCTGATAATAAGTCGTTACTAGCGGCTGCCTTACACGTGTTATCGACTGTTCAATTTGTGCAAGGCAATACAGAAAATGCCAAAGAAACCTCAGAGCGTTCAATTACGCTTGCCAAAGAGTACAATAATGGCATGCGCATAAAAGACGGTTTGGGGGTTGAAGCGCTTATCCATGCTAGCTTAGGGGATTATGAAAAAGCGTTAAGTTTGCATCAACAGTATGTTGATTATCAGCGCAGTGTTAATACCGAAGAAGCCTCAAAAGCGGTCAGTCAATTTCAAATTCAGTTTGAATCAAATCAGCTAAACCAAGAAATTAAACAATTAAAACAACAACAATACTTACAAGAATTGCAAATAGCTAAACGTTCACAGTTAACGTTTTTGTTGGTGATTGTTGCCATATTAATTTTAATTACGGTAATTGCTGTTTATAAACGCCGAACAGAAAAACAAGCGAAGTTAAAGCTAAGTGAGCAAGTTGAACAGCGCACCAAAGAGCTGCAAAGTGTGGCGCAAGAACTGCGTGAAGCTAACGAGGTTAAAAGCCAGTTTTTAGCGAATATAAGCCATGAAATTAGAACGCCATTAACCGCTATTTTGGCGCAAACTGACGATCTTATTAATGGTCTATACAAGCCGGAACAGTTACAAGATGAGCTTAGAGTAATACAACGACAAAGTGAGCATTTAAGAAGCCTGATTAATGATGTGCTTGATTTAAGTAAAATCGAAGCAAACAGGCTAGAACTTAACATTAGCTGTTTTGATATGGTGCGATTGATCAACGATGTTCATGCTATGTTTTCTCCACAAACTAAAGCGAAAGGCTTGTCACTGATATTAGAGAGTCAGTTAGGTGATACCTATTTTACGCGGCTAGATTTAACTCGAGTAAAACAAATACTTATTAATTTATGCGCCAATGCCATTAAGTTTACTCATAAAGGGCAAGTAACTATTGGTGTTAGTAAAACCGAGCAAGGGTTACTCTTTTCGATTAAAGACACTGGGATTGGCATGAGCTCATCTCAACTTAAACTTATTTTTGAGTGTTTTAGCCAAGCAGATAACAGTATTAGTCGACGTTTTGGTGGCACAGGACTAGGTTTGAGCTTGTCGCAGCAATTAGCGGCGATGATGGGTGGCTACATAAGTGTGCAGAGTGAGTTTAAAAAAGGCAGTGAGTTTTCATTTTATTTGCCTTGTATACAAGTTGAAGAGCAAGTTTGCCATGACGATCAGCAAGCTAAGTCAGATGAGCGACACAGATTATTATCGGGTAAGGTGGTGCTTGCTGAAGATCACAGTGATAACCGCAAACTGATCAGTCGTTATTTACATTCTCTTGGGCTAGAAGTGATTGCCGTTGAAAACGGTGAGCAAGCAGTAGAACAAAGTTTAAAGCTATACCCAGATTTAGTACTGTTAGATATTCAAATGCCCGTTATGGATGGTATTTCTGCGTTTGAACTACTCAAACAATGTGGCTATGAGCCGCCTATTTTAGCGTTAACGGCCAATGCCATGAGCCACGAGATTGACCACTACTTATCACTTGGTTTTAGCGATTATTTAGCAAAACCAATAGACAAAGAATCTTTTTACACTGTTTTAGCTAAATACTTAAGCTCAGCAAATGAGGATTCATCGACAGAAAGTATCCATGTAGATATGAGTGATTTAGTAGCGAGTTTTAAACAAAGCCTGATTACAGAAAGTGAGCTAATTGAACAGCATTTTAAAGTTGGAGATTATAAATCGCTGCAAAAAGATAGCCACCGAGTTTTAGGTGCGGCACAAATGTTTGAGTTTAAAGAAATAGTCTTAGCGGCAAAAGCACTAGATGACGAATTACTTCAGTCACAAATTAACACTCAAAAGTTAACAACATTAGTAAATGGCTTGCTGGTACTGCTTAAGCAATACGGATAAGCTGATTTACTCTAAAAATAAAAAAGACACCATCTGGTGTCTTTTTTATTTAAAAATGTTTATTTCACCAGCGTTCAGATTACTGACGTTTCATCGAATCAAAAAACTCATCGTTGGTTTTACTCATCGATAGTTTATCAATTAAAAATTCCATGGCATCAATTTCTGACATGTCATGGACTATCTTACGTAAAATCCACAGCTTTTGGAGCTCATCAGGCTTAGTAAGTAATTCTTCACGACGCGTACCAGAACGGTTAAAGTCGATAGCTGGGAATACACGTTTTTCCGCAATTTTACGGTTAAGGTGTAGTTCCATGTTACCCGTACCCTTAAACTCTTCGTAGATAACTTCATCCATTTTAGAGCCGGTATCAATAAGCGCAGTCGCAATAATTGTTAAGCTACCGCCTTCTTCAACGTTACGTGCAGCACCAAAAAAACGTTTAGGCTTATGTAATGCATTAGCATCTACACCACCGGTCAATACTTTACCTGATGATGGAATAACGGTGTTGTAAGCACGTGCTAAACGTGTGATTGAATCAAGTAAAATCACCACGTCTTTTTTGTGCTCAACTAAGCGCTTTGCTTTTTCGATAACCATTTCAGCAACCTGTACATGGCGAGATGCTGGTTCATCGAATGTTGATGCAATAACTTCACCTTTTACTAGGCGTTGCATCTCAGTCACTTCTTCCGGACGTTCATCAATAAGTAAAACCATTAATGTAACATCAGGGTGGTTATGTGTGATTGATTGCGCAATATTTTGTAGCAACATGGTTTTACCCGCTTTTGGCGGTGCTACTAATAAACCACGTTGGCCGCGGCCAATGGGTGACGCTAAATCAAGAACTCGTGCGGTAATATCTTCTTTACTGCCGTTACCACGTTCCATACGAAAACGTTCGTTTGCATGTAGTGGTGTCAGGTTTTCAAAAAGGATTTTAGTGCGAGAGTTTTCAGGTTTATCAAAATTAACTTCGTTTACTTTAAGTAAAGCAAAGTAACGCTCACCATCTTTTGGCGGACGAATAAGACCTGAAATAGAGTCGCCAGTACGCATACTAAAACGGCGAATTTGGCTTGGAGATACATAAATATCATCTGGGCCAGCTAAGTAAGAAGCTTCTGATGATCTTAAAAAGCCAAAACCATCTTGCAAAATTTCTAATACACCACCGCCGAAGATATTCTCTCCGCCTTTGGCATGGGATTTAAGAATAGCAAAAATAATGTCTTGCTTTCTTAAGCGGGCTACGTTTTCGAGCCCCATGGACTCAGCTAAGTTTACAAGCTCTTTTATAGACTTGTCTTTTAATTCGCGTAAATGCATATTGGTGGGTTCTTTATTACAGTTGTCATACTCAAAATCGCTTTATTAGATCGTTGAGTGAGGTTTGTTGAATATAACTAAGGATTAGTTGGCTTTATAAATTAGCAGGTCATTACTGCAGCGTCCAGTACTTCTGTAAAATAAATAATAAAAAAAGGGCTGAGCGCCCTTTTTTTATAAATTTACACTTAACTTAGATGTTGTTTTCTAAAAACTCAACTAATTGTGTTTTTGATAGTGCGCCTACTTTAGTTGCAGCTACTTGACCATCTTTGAAAAGTAGTAGTGTAGGAATACCACGAATACCAAATTTAGGAGGAGTACCTGCGTTTTGGTCAATGTTTAATTTAGTAATCGTTACACGGCCATCAAATTCCTCAGCAACTTCGCTTAGAATTGGGGCGATCATTTTACACGGTCCGCACCATTCAGCCCAAAAGTCTACTAGTACAGGTTTGTCTGATTGTAATGCGTCAGCTTCAAAGCTATCGTCGGTAATTTGGATTATTTTCTCGCTCATTGCGCTCTCCGGTTTAGTTAGGCGAAATATTTAGTGCGTATTTAAACACTCTTGTTTCTTATTGCAAGTTTAAACGTTATGCTTAAACGCTATGACTAAGACACATTTGACCGATAAAAAGTTTTCAGACTTTGCTATTGCACCGGAAGTGGTTGCCGGGTTAACCGAAAGTGGGTTTGAATATTGCACACCCATTCAAGCTAAATGCCTACCGTTTATTTGTGAAGGGCGCGATATTGCGGGCCAAGCACAAACAGGTACAGGCAAAACGTTGGCGTTTTTAACCGCCACATGCCACCGGTTATTACAATCTAGCAAAGCACCTAGTAAACATCCAAGAGCCCTGATCATGGCCCCAACTCGGGAGCTTGCGATTCAGATACACAAAGATGCAAAAATTTTAGCGCCGCACTGTAATCTTAACTTAGGTTTAGTATATGGTGGCGAAGATTACGAAAAACAACGTGCACAACTAGAAAAAGGCGTTGATATTTTAATTGGTACTACAGGTCGCCTAATAGATCTGTACAAGCAAGGCTGTTACACCCTTAATGAAATTGAGGTAGTCGTGCTAGATGAAGCCGATCGTATGTTCGATTTAGGCTTTATTAAAGATATCCGTTATATGTTCCGTCGTATGCCGGATACATCAGAACGTTTAAACTTATTATTCTCTGCCACACTGTCGTATCGTGTACAAGAGCTTGCATTTGAACACATGACAAACCCAGAGCATGTGCAAATAGAACCCGATGTAAAAACGGGTAAGCGTATTCAAGAAGAGCTATTTCATCCTTCACAAGAAGATAAAATTAAGCTGTTGTTAACCTTGATTGAAGAAGAATGGCCTGAGAAAGCCATTGTTTTTGCAAATACCAAACACAGCTGTGAAACGGTGTATGCATGGTTAAAAGCAGATGGACATCGAGTGGGTATGCTCACCGGTGATGTAAACCAAAAGAAACGTCAATCAATACTCGCGCAATTTAGTAAAGGCGAGCTAGACTTTTTAGTGGCTACCGATGTTGCTGCGCGTGGTTTACATATTCCAGAAGTAAGTCATGTATTTAACTTTGACTTACCTGATGATTGCGAAGATTACGTTCACCGTATTGGTCGTACAGCTCGTGCAGGCGCTTCGGGTCATGCAATTAGCTTTGCGTGTGAGCAGTATGCTTATAACCTTCATGAAATTGAAGAGTACATCGAGCACAGCATCCCTTTATCGCATTACGATAAAAGTGCATTGCTCGATGATTTGACCAAGCCGACTATTCACAGAAAACGTAATTTTTCTACCGGTCCACGTAATCGTAGTAATAACAACGGACGTCGCCCAAATAATGGTTACCAAAAAGGACGGTCTTAACCGACCGTTAGTTTGATAGTATTCGTAACTAGAGGTTTTTGAACGGTGGGGCAACTTAAACCGCAAAAAAATGTATATGCAGTCATTGATTTGGGCTCAAAT
Organism: Pseudoalteromonas sp. S3260; assembly: GCF_005886925.1. Classification (NCBI taxonomy): domain Bacteria; kingdom Pseudomonadati; phylum Pseudomonadota; class Gammaproteobacteria; order Alteromonadales; family Pseudoalteromonadaceae; genus Pseudoalteromonas; species Pseudoalteromonas sp. S3260. The sequence continues at coordinate 1,756 of NZ_PNCV01000002.1, read as the reverse complement.
AGCTTTCATATGCTTATTGCCAAATCAGTGGCGGGTGGCTTACAAACAATAGGTCGCGTCAAACGCAAAGTAAGACTCGCCGCTGGGCTTGATGATGATAATTTATTGAGCTTAGAGGCTATGCAACGAGGTTGGGAGTGTTTGGCCTTGTTTGCAGAGCGGTTGCAAGATATTCCTACGCAAAACATCACCATTGTTGCCACTGCAACACTTCGCTTAGCAACCAACGCTGACGACTTTAAACTACGTGCAGAAGAAATATTAGGGCATAAAGTTAATGTTATTAGTGGCGAGCTAGAAGCGCGAACTATTTATAAAGGGGTTGCGCATACCTCTTCATGTACTGGCAAGCAGCTGGTTATTGATATTGGTGGGGCGAGTACCGAGGTTGTTATTGGCCAAGGTTTTGAAGCGCGTCACTATAAAAGTCTTAATATCGGCTGTGTGACTTTTCTCGAACGCTACTTTAAAGATTGCCAATTAAATGAAGCAAACTTTAATGCTGCTATAAAAGCAGCACGAAAAGTTATTGATGAAATAGCACCTGAATATAAAATGGCTGGTTGGCAACTTGCCTCAGGTGCGTCAGGTACAGTGCAAGCTATTCAAGAAATTATGGTGGCGCAACATTTAAATGAATTGCTCACTCTTGAAAAGCTATACACCATCAAACAACAATCCATAGCTTATAAAACAATAGCTGAACTCGACTTGCCTGGGTTAAGTGAAGAGCGACGGTTAGTGTTTGTATCTGGGCTGGCTATTTTAATTGCACTGTTTGAGTCACTAGAAATAGAACAAATGGGGTTAGCGGGTGGTGCTCTGCGTGAAGGTGTTTTATATAGCATGCTACCGGAGCTACATAATACCGACATTCGCCAACGTACCATTGATGGTTTTATGAACCGTTATCATGTTGATCAAAAGCAAGCATCTAGAGTATCAAGTTTAGCTGCACTGTTAGCTAATGAAGTCAGTCAGTATTGGCCGATTGAAGCACAAAACGGATTACCGCTTTTGAATGCCGTCGCGCAGCTGCATGAAATAGGTTTATTAATAGAGTATAAGCAGTACCACAAACATACCGCTTATATCTTAGAAAATACCGATATGCCCGGTTTTTCACAATCAGAACACAAAGTGATCGTTGCTATAGCTAATAGTCATCGCTGGGACCTTCAAAAGGGATGCTTAGATCATCTAGGTGTACATAGTATTGTTGCCGCATATATGGTTCGACTATTACGTATTGCCGTTATTTTATCTATGCGTCGACAAGATGATGTGTTGCCAAACTTTAAGATAACAGCTGAAAATGAAGAGTTAGCTATTCAATTTGAAAGCGATTGGTTAAAAAAACACCCACTAATGGCAAGTGAGCTAAATCAAGAGATTAAGTATCAGAAAAAATGTGGTTGGAAACTTAAAGTAAACTAGTTAAACCGCTCTTTACCACAGTTTTTAGTGGTTAAAATGAGCGTTTAGTTGTAATTTTGTTCGAACAGTCATTTATTTCAAGTTTTCTTCAAAAAAGGGTTGATCTGTTTTCGGATCTCCCTATAATGCGACCCCACTGAGACGGCAGAGCGCAACGCTTAGCGAGACACGAGCTACTTAGTGAGTCGAGTAAAACTTAGTTTTAAAAACTTTCAAGTTTAACAAATTAAGTGTTGACAAAAAAGCAGGAAAGCGTAATATGCGCAGCCCTAGCGAGATAAAGTTTAACGCTTTAATCCAACGTTCTTTAACAATATAA
>NZ_PNCV01000199.1:0-663 GCF_005886925.1 Pseudoalteromonas sp. S3260 | reverse complement strand
ATCCAATGTTGATAAGATGGATGAAAAAGCCTACACCAAAGCCATTATTGAAGACTTTGGTAGAGACGATGGCCCTGACATCATGATAGTGGTTGATAAACTGCTAACGGGCTTTGACGAGCCAAAGAACACCGTACTGTACATAGACAAGCCTCTTAAAGAGCATAACCTTATTCAAGCAATTGCCCGTGTTAACCGATTGCATAGCAAAAAGCAGTTTGGCTACTTAATTGATTATCGGGGCATATTAAAAGAACTTGATACCACTATAGAAAAGTACCAAGACCTTGCGGAGCGCACCCAAGGCGGCTTTGATATAGACGACCTAAAAGGGTTGTACAACAGCATGGACACCGAGTATAAAAAACTACCAGGATTACACAGTGATTTATGGGCGATATTTGAAGGTGTTAAAAACAAGCAAGATGGCCCTGCTTTACGCCAAGCATTAGCGCCAAAAGTACATGAGGTTGATGGTAAGCTTACCGACACTAATCTTAAAAAGCGTGATGACTTTTACTCAATACTCACGGCATTTTCAAACTGTATGAAAGTAGCGCTGCAATCAGCTACCTACTTTGAAGATAAGTCGTTCGACAACAAACGTGACTTGTACAAGCGTGACTTAAAAGCCTTTGTAGATTTACGTAAACAAGTACGTGA
>NZ_PNCV01000198.1:0-219 GCF_005886925.1 Pseudoalteromonas sp. S3260 | reverse complement strand
TATCGACGCATGTTCTCAGACAACAATAAGTTCCAAATGCCACGCGCTGTCGCGCCAAACTCAACGAGTTTAGCTTCTTGCTCTGGCGTAGGATTTAGCCTGTAGTTGTATCTAAGCGTCTTTTTCATACACTGTATAGACTACTGTATGGAAATGAGTTGTCAAGATGGAATATGAAACTAAATCTCACTGTAAATATTTAATAGCGCTACATTTAAT
>NZ_PNCV01000197.1:0-2543 GCF_005886925.1 Pseudoalteromonas sp. S3260 | reverse complement strand
GGAAAAAGAAAATGGCAGGGCTAGACGATGATTACCGCTCAACCCTGCTAGAGTCTGGGATTAAAATGCGCTAGCCGTGCAGACCCTCATAATAATAACAGATAGTCTTTGCATTTAGCCATCTATACATTTAAACTTCTTTTTTGCGCCGATTTGGTCTTTGGCTTGCGGGCGCTGTTGGATTACTTATCTGGTTAGATAGTAAAACAAACAACTAAATTCAGCTAAAAGAGGGATGCTTTGGCTGTTTAATATATCAATCGACTTCGATTGCTATGAATAATTAACGAGGATTATGATGCAGCCATCATTTGATAAAAATAAAGCAAGATTTTCTTTGCTTCCCCTACTCACCTTTGTTGCTATTTTTTTAGGCTCAGGCTTATATTTACAATCTCAAGGGGTTGATTACGCGTTTTATCAACTCCCAGCACCAGTCGCTATTTTACCCGCGATTGTTTTAGCCTTTATTTTAAATAAAACCAGCATCAACCAAAGCGTAGAAACCTTTATAAAGGGCGTAGGTAATAACAATATTATCACCATGTGTCTTATTTACTTACTAGCGGGTGCTTTTTCGGCGGTTGCTGGTGCTACCGGCGGTGTGGATGCGGTTGTTAATGCCGGACTTTCACTTATTCCTCCTTCGTTACTACTACCTGGTTTGTTTTTAATAGCGGCGGTTATTTCTACTGCTATGGGCACATCAATGGGAACTATTGGTGCTATTGGCCCAATTGCCTATGCAGTATCTATTAAAACAGGAATTGATCCTGCTTTAATGGCCGGTACCATTGTATCTGGTGCTATGTTTGGTGATAACTTATCAATAATTTCTGACACCACAATTGCTGCTACGCGTACGCAAGGCTGTGAAATGAAAGATAAGTTTAAAGAAAACCTTAAAATTGCTGTTCCGGCCGCCATACTCACTATTGCATTGCTATTATTTTTAACACCTGCAGCACAAGTAGTTGATACCAAAGACTACGATATTTTATTAGTACTTCCGTATGCCTTTATTTTAGTCCTGGCGGTAATGGGCTTTAATGTGTTTGTCGTGCTGTTAAGCGGTATTGTGTTTGCCGCATTAATGGGCTTTACCGGCAGCTATGAAGGTGCAAGCTTTGTAAAAGATATTTACAAAGGCTTTAGTGAAATGCAGGAAATATTTTTACTGTCTATGTTTATTGGTGGCCTCTCTGAGTTTATTCGTATTAATGGCGGTCTCGACTATATCGCTAAAAAAATTCAAGCTATTACTAAAGTCATTGCCAAATGGCACCGTAAAGTAGCCGATCAGTTAGGGATCGCGGCATTAGTTGTCACCAGTAATATGTGTATTGCCAATAATACCGTGTCTATTATTGTGACAGGTCCTATTGCTAAAAAACTGGCTGATGATGGCGAAATTAGTGGTAAACGTTCTGCCAGTTTATTAGATATTTTTGCCTGTGTAACCCAAGGGTCTTTGCCTTATGGCGCACAAGCATTATTACTCGGTGCTACATTTAAAATTAGCCCGTGGGATGTTTCAACCTCATCTTACTACTGCTTTATTTTAGCCTTTACTGCTATTGCTGTTATTTGTTTGCGCCGCAATAAAGCATAATCTCCTTTTTTACAGTGTATTAGCTGCGTGCTAATGCACTGTTTATCACAATAAATAATTAACAAATTAACCGTGTTTGCTATAATGTAATATTAAGCGTGTCACATAAAATATGGTTATGAAAATTAAAAACTTACTTCCTCTCGTTGCACTAAGTGCGTGTGCCTTAAGTTCAACAGCTACCGCTGCTAATTGGAGCAATACGGCGCTTCATATTAACAACGGCAACCACAAAAATCCATTTACTGAACAAAAATCTAATACCACGGTGTACTCAATTGAGCATGCTTCTGGGCATGATTATGGCGATAACTTTTTCTTTATTGATTACAGTACCGACAGCAACGATGATGGCTTTCAAGATCAAGACTTTTATTTTGAAGGTTACTCTACGCTTAGCTTATCTGCTGTAATGGACGAAAAAGTAGCGTCAGGGGCGCTCGTTGATGTTGGCCTAACCATGGGTATTAATGCTGCTGGCGATGCCAAAGTAGTTAAATATTTACCAGGCGTAAAATTAAGCTGGGATGTGCCTGGTTTTAATTTCTTTTCAACCCTTATCAGTGCATACATTGATGATAGCGAAGGCGTTGCAAAAGGCGGTGCACCCATTGAAACTAACAGCTGGATGTTTGATGTAGCCTTTGATTACCCGTTCATGATTGGCTCGCAAAAGTTTAACGTAAAAGGCCATGCAGAGTACATTGCTGAACGCAAAGATGAGTTTGGTAACGATGTGCGTGCTTGGTTTTTAGCCCAACCTATTATTGTATGGGATATGGGACATGCGCTAGAAATGAAAGAAAATACCTTACTGTTAGGTATGGAATGGCAATACTGGCACAATAAATTTGGTACTGATGTTAGCGAATCCGTGCCGCAAGTTCATTTAGAGTGGACGTTCTAGGTTCTTATATGGACTCCCTAAGTA
>NZ_PNCV01000196.1:0-476 GCF_005886925.1 Pseudoalteromonas sp. S3260 | reverse complement strand
GTAAAAGATCCACCTTCTAAAGAAGGTGGCTTTGAATTAGCCCCCTAAAAGGGGGCGTTGTTTACTCCAGAGTTAACTGAGCTTGCTCTTGTCTCTCCTCCTTCTGCTGATGCCTGACATATCTTCGTATTATTTCTTCGTTTATGCCTACCGTATCAACAAAGTATCCTCGCTGCCAAAAATGATTACCCCATAGCTTGTTCTTTCTTAAGTACGGATATTTACTAAACATTTTTAACGCTATTTTACCTTTCAATGCGCCCATTAACTTTGAAATTGACAGTTTTGGCGGCACTTTTACTACTAAGTGTACGTGATCTATTTGTACATTCAGCTCAACAACTTTGCACCCAAGCTGTTCGCAATAAACCTGAATGCACCTGTAGACATCCCTACCTATTTTATTTTTAAGGAGCCTAAATCTATACTTAGGTGTCCAAACTATATGATATTGACATCGCCAATACACATGCGAT
>NZ_PNCV01000195.1:0-300 GCF_005886925.1 Pseudoalteromonas sp. S3260 | reverse complement strand
ACCGAGATGTATGGACTCCCCTCCCATCGAGGGGTAACGTAATAAGTGACAAAACTTTTACTAAAGGAGTCCATACATGATGAATCTTAACGTTATTGCGATTGATTTAGCAAAAAATAATTATCAAGTTTGTAAAATAGGTCAAGATCGACAGGTTATATACAACAAAGAAGTATCGCGACAAAAGCTACTTCAATTATTGGCGTCAGAAAAGCAGTCATTAGTGGCGATGGAGTCATGTGGTGGCACGCATTATTGGGCAAGAAAAGCGAAAGAGGCAGGCCATACAGTTAAGCCAAT
>NZ_PNCV01000194.1:0-450 GCF_005886925.1 Pseudoalteromonas sp. S3260 | reverse complement strand
TAACCTGAGCTGCACATAAGAAATGGAACTAAATGCCCTTGCGGTGATCAGATCTTTCGACCAAGAAACATAAGATTACCGAGGCAAGGGCATGAATAACTTAGATGCAATTTACGTAGATGTCGATGATTTTTGTTTATTGTTTGAACCTCAGTGGCTTACACACCTAATAGAATCAGGTGAGAAGCAACGCATTAAGCCGTCTCGACTATCCTCTAGCGAAGTGATGACTATATTAATTGCCTTTCATCAATCAGGTTATCGCGACTTTAAAACTTACTACACCAAATTTGTTTGTCAGTATTGGCGACATTATTTTCCTGATTTAGTCAGTTATACACGTATGTTGAAGTTACTTCAGGCCACGTTACCTGCTCTGTGTAGCTATCTGAAGCAGCGCTTTGATAAACCAACAGGCATTGCATTTATCGATTCTACTTCTCTCAAGGT
>NZ_PNCV01000193.1:0-3783 GCF_005886925.1 Pseudoalteromonas sp. S3260 | reverse complement strand
ATACCAAACAGACTGCTGCAAGTTTAACCTTGAAAGGTCAACAGACCCTAATATCAATAATATGCACGTTCACGCTCGAAAAAACACTATAAACAGGTTACATTGAGAAGGTATAGATAGCAAAACTTAATCAGCCAAGGAAACGCAATGAGTCTAAAACGTATTAGCCAGTTTTTTAATCCAAGCTCAGTCGCTGTTATTGGGGCATCAAACACCCCCACTCGGGCTGGTAATGTGGTAATGCGTAATTTATTACAAGGGGGCTTTAAAGGGCCCATCATGCCTGTTACACCCAATCATACTGCAGTGCATGGCGTATTGGCTTACCCAAGTATTGAAGCCCTTCCCAAAGTACCTGATTTAGCCGTTATCTGTACCAATAAAAACACCTTAATGAAAATTATTGAACAGCTAGGTACGCTGGGGTGCCATAGCGCTATTATTATTGCTGATGGTCTAACAAGTACTCAAAAACAAGAACTTAAAGATAACGCTGCAAAGCATAAAGTGACGCTGCTTGGCTCAAATTGCTTAGGGTTACTTATTCCGCACATAGGTTTAAACGCGAGTTTTTCGCACACTGTTGCCACGCCAGGTAAACTGGCTTTTGTGTCGCAATCAGCGGCTGTTTGCTCAACGATTCTTGATTGGGCTAAAAATAAAGAAATTGGCTTTTCATACTTTGTATCAATGGGAGATTGTTTAGATATTGAGTTTGACGAAATACTCGACTTTTTAGGCCGCGATGCTAAAACCAAAGCTATCCTACTTTACATAGATAACATTAATGATATTCGCAGCTTTATTTCTGCCGCGCGTGCGGCGGCATTTTCTAAGCCCGTTATTGCCATTAAAACGGGCAGAACCAGTGCAGGCGCTCTTGCCGCTGAAATACACACCGGCGGAAAACAAAGCTCAGATGCAGTATATGATGCCATGTTTCAACGTGCAGGGATGTTGAGAGTAAATGATTTGCGTGAACTCTTTGCCGCCACTCAAACCTTGGCAATGCACCCCAAATTACTGCAAGTAGAGCAGCTAACTATATTAACTAATGGCGGCGGCCCTGGAGTGATGGCCGTTGATGAACTTATTCAAAGCTCAGGTAAACTTGCTCAGCTTAGTGATGAAACGCGCGAAGCACTCAATAAAGTGATCCCACATTCAGACACAACATCAAACCCTGTCGATATATTTGGCGATTCTGCGCCAGTGCGTTACAAACACGCATTAGAAATACTGCTTAATGCTAAAGAAGTTAAAAACTTACTGATCATTCATACTCCATCGGCATTGGCCCCGAGTGAAAATTACGCTCAGGTTATTGTTGAGGCACTGAACAAATTACCAAAAATGGCACGCCCGTATGTGATCACTAATTTCATGGGAGAAGATGCCGCCTTCGCAGCCAGACGCATCTGCGCAAATAACGCCATTCCGACCTATCGTACCCCAGAAGGCGCAGTAGGTGCCTTTATGCACTTAGTAAGCTATCGTCGTAACCAAAAACATTTAACCCAAACGCCAGAATCAAACACCGATGATGCGACTATTAATAAAGTAGCAGCGAAAGCAGCTATTAAAGAGTTTTTAAATGATGAGCAACATTACTTATCAACCCATCAAGCGAGTCAAATTTTAAGTAGCTACGGTATAGACTGTATCCAAACTGAAGTAGCCTACACCCCTACTGAGGCAAAAGAGCAAGCAATAGAGCTAGGTTTTCCGGTCGCATTAAAGTTGATGAGCCCCAGCATTCCCTCTAAGTCTGAAGTCGGTGGCGTAGTACTCAACCTCAATGATGCGCAAGAGGTAGAACAAACGGCATTTGCCATGCTGTTAAGAATAAAAAACACCTACCCTGATGCTATTATTGATGGCTTTTCGTTACAAAAAATGGCGCCTAGAGCAGGTGCCAATGAACTGCGCATAGCCATTAAAACAGAGCCTAATTTTGGGCCAGTTATTTTATTAGGTGAAGCTGGCACAGGGCTTGAGTACGCTCAAGCGGCGGTGGCCTTGCCACCACTGAATATGAACCTAGCTAAATATTTAATTGCCGCCGCCCATGATAAGGGAGTTCTTAAAGATCGCATTCTGCCAGAAAAAGTAGATAAATATCGTTTATGTGCGCTACTGACCCGAATTTCTCAACTCGTTGTCGATCAACCCGATATCACCTCGTTAGAGCTAAATCCTATTTTAGCCAGTAATGGGCAGTTTTTAGTCCTTGATGCCACCATGAACCTAAATCAGTATCAGGTTCAGGCGCACCGAAAACGTTTATCAATCCGCCCTTATCCTATTGAGCTGGTTGAAACGGTGACCCTAAAAAATAAGACCTTAGCAACGCTCAGACCAATCAAACCAGAAGATGAGCAGGCACATCAAGAGTTTGACCGCTCCTTAAGCAAAGAAGATAGATACAAGCGCTTTTTTGGTGAATTGCCACAATTTAACCATGATCAACTCGCTAAAATGACGCAAATTGATTACGACCGCGAGATGGCATTTATTGTTACCCAAACACAAGACGAGCAACAGCACACATTAGGGGTTTCGCGAGTGATTATGGATCCCGATAACTTACAAGCAGAGTTTGCCATTGTGGTACGTTCTGATTGCCAAGGACTTGGGTTAGGGCGTATTTTAATGAACGCGGCTATTTCTCACTGCAGACGCCAAGGCGTGAAAACGGTTGAAGGTATCACCCTGCCAGAAAATACCGGCATGATTGAGTTGGCTCGTAAACTCGGGTTTAAAATAAGTCGTGATTTTGAAGAAGGCAGTATCAATATGCTGCTCACATTGTAATAGGTACTATGCGTAAACTAAGACAAACCATAAACCAAGTATTTGAAGCGTCAGGTAAGTATCAGCGAGCGGGACACATTTTAGATGTCATACTGATCAGCATCATTATGATTAATGTGGTGGCGATTGTGCTTGAGTCGGTGCACAGCATCGCAACCGAGTACTATAGCGAGTTTTTAATCTTGGAGCTGGTATCAGTGGCTATATTTAGTGCTGAATACCTAATACGTGCTTGGACCTGTGTCGATCGCTTAAAGTACGCCTCCATGAATTGCTCAAATACACAAAAACGGATTCGATATATTTTATCACCACTGGCAATTATCGATTTAATTGCCATTTTGCCTAGTTTATTAATGTTTTTCTTTGCTATCGATTTGCGTTTTTTACGGGTACTGCGGTTGTTGCGGGTATTTAAGCTCACCCGTTACTCTCGAGCAATGCAATTGTTATTGCAGGCGTTTATTGATGAGTCGAGTTCATTACTGGCGGCATTTTTTATTATGTCTGTGGTACTTATTTTAGCCTCTTGCGGTATTTATTTATTAGAGCACGACATTCAACCAGACAAGTTCGGCTCTATTCCTGCAGCCATGTGGTGGGCAATGGCAACCCTAACTACGGTTGGTTATGGCGATGTTGTGCCTATAACGCCTATTGGTAAACTATTTGGTGGCGTAATCACTTTGGTGAGTATGGGGATGGTTGCCATACCAACCGGTTTATTAGCGTCGAGTTTCTCAGAGCAAATACGCAAACGTCGCCAGCTATTTGAAGATGCCACCCACGAGAAAATAACCGATGGTAAGCTCACTGATGAGCAGATGCATCACCTTGAGGAGTTACGCTACAAACTAGGGCTAAGTAAACTAGAGGCCAATAAAGCAATAAAAGCGGAGCTAAATAAACGCAGCTCACACTTATTTTGCCGTCACTGTGGTAAGCGTCCTTAACCTGAACTCTGGTTAA
>NZ_PNCV01000192.1:0-1356 GCF_005886925.1 Pseudoalteromonas sp. S3260 | reverse complement strand
TTTACTGATAGCGCTTCGACTCCAAATGTGACCAACCTGAATGAAACAGGAACTCCAGTAACTGCAGCGACAGCTTCAGCTACAACGGAAGTCATAACTTTATCTTCAAAAGCTGATTTTACTGTAACTGATGGCGTTGCTGGTCCTGTTACTGTTGCAGCCACAGGCGATACTGTTGAAGATATTAATTTAACAACAGAGCTAGGTTCACAAAGTGCAATTGATGTAATTGATGATGCACTTGCTCAAATCGATGATCAGCGCGCGGGTTTAGGTGCGGTTCAAAACCGTTTTGGTCACACAATCAGTAACCTTGCGAATATTCAAGAAAACGTATCTGCGTCACGTAGCCGTATTCAAGATACCGATTTTGCGACTGAAACGGCTGAAATGACTAAAAACCAAATATTACAACAAGCGGGTACGTCAATACTTTCCCAAGCAAACCAAATACCACAGGCAGCAATTAGCTTGTTAGGTGGTTAATTATTTAGTTTACTAGTCACTGTTTATATAAACGTACTTCAATTTGAAGTGCGTTTTTTTGTTTTTTGAGATAGTAAAAATTATTTGGGGCATAAATTTATGCGTTATAAAAATTAATAAATAACTATTTTTTATTTTAAAACAGCTTGTTACGCTTTACTGAGCAAATAAACCAATTTATTTTTAAAATATTCCTAAAGATAATTTACTTCCTGCCGTTAACTTAATCAGTACGGAGCTGAGCATACATTTGTGACAGCTCTTGGTTAAATTAAAATAGTAACATTACGAAAGTAATCAGGAGTTTTATTATGATTTCAGTAAATACAAATGTATCTTCACTAAACGCGCAACGTAACCTATCTCAATCAGGTTCTGACTTAGCAACTTCAATGGAACGTTTATCATCAGGTATGCGTATTAACAGCGCAAAAGATGATGCGGCAGGCCTGCAAATATCTAACCGTTTAACATCGCAAATTAATGGTTTAGGTGTAGCGCAGCGTAACGCTAACGATGGTATTTCTATGGCGCAAACTGCTGAAGGTTCAATGCAAGAGTCAACAAACATTTTGCAACGTATGCGTGAACTAGCGCTACAATCAGCGAATGGTTCAAATTCAACAGAAGATCGTGAGTCACTGCAAAAAGAAGTTGTTGCCCTGCAAGACGAGCTAACTCGTATTTCTGATACCACTTCATTTGGTGGTCAGCAGTTATTAAATGGAGACTTTGGTTCAAGAAACTTTCAAATTGGCTCAAATGCTAACGAAACTATCTCTATAAGTTTAAGTAGCACAGCAGCAGATAAAATTGGTTCATTAGAAGCAACTACTAACATCACTGATGCAGCTGGAAGCGTTTCATTTG
>NZ_PNCV01000191.1:0-550 GCF_005886925.1 Pseudoalteromonas sp. S3260 | reverse complement strand
TTGGAACCCCACGGCGCCCCGAGCATTTTGCACTTTCCTCAAAGTCTAAATTGATATGAACGTAAACGCCGTGTATTCGCCATCCATGGCGAAGTCACGGCTTTAATTGCTTCCATGCAATTAATTACTCATCAATTGAGTCTTTTCGGGCAAAATGACGGGGGAGTTGTCTTGGCAGTGGTCTTTAAATTTTAATGTAGGCGTTAAGCTTGCTGACGCGAAAAGCGTAGCTTTTAATGGCAAAACCCGATCTCCGCAACTCGATGCTCGTCTACTTTATTTATACATATCGCATTGGCGACGGCAACCAAGGGGCGGATACCGCCGACCGCCCCTTGGAACCCCACGGCGCCCCGGGCATTTTGCACTTTCCTCAAAGCCTAAATTGATATGAACGTAAACGTCGTGTAAGGCACATCCATGTGCCTGTCACGGCTTTGATTGCATCCATGCAATCGATTACTCATCAATTGAGTCTTTTCGTGCAAAATGACGGGGGAGTTGTCTTTGCAACAGCCTTTACATTTACTGTAGGCGTTAAGCTTGCTGA
>NZ_PNCV01000190.1:0-3561 GCF_005886925.1 Pseudoalteromonas sp. S3260 | reverse complement strand
GGTGGTTTAGGGGCTGAAAATAAAAAACGTGTTTACCTTGGCGAGTGTAGTGATCACTTACACCTAACTCAACATCGCCACGATAGAGCTCATCAACTTCTATAATACAGCGTGTACTGGCTAACATTTCACTAAGCCGTGAGCGTGTTTGCTTGTTAAATTTGCGCATTAAAAAGTCATCCGCAAAGTACAGTAACTCATCGGTGAGCGGATTTTCTATAATTTTCTCAAGTTGCGCCTTTACCCATTCTTTATTGCCTAAACGGTATTGCTCTCTTACTTGAATTTCTAGGGCGTGCGCATCATCCTCGCAGGCATTAAGTACATCAAACGCTAATACAGGGTTAGTTGTTTTTAGTTGCTTATAAAGTATGATCAATAACTTATTCTTTAGCTCTCGAGCTACAACCCCTACTGCTAATTCATTTATTAACTGTTTTGCTAACGTCTCATTTTCATTGTCATCTTTCGCGTTTTTAACGGCTAACCGAAAACGGTTTAACACATAGTTAGATTGCGCTTCCTCAATTGAGTCAAAGCGAGACAAACTTTCATTATGCCCTTGCCTAACAGGGGTTACCCCTAAATCTCTTAGTACAAACCGGTTTTGATGATTCACATCACCGGCACTGAGCCTGCCAATATACAAAAACTCAAAATACTGGTAACACTCATCTCTATTATTGATCACGTACTGATTATACAAATGCGAAAGACGCTCTGGCTTAGATTCAAAAAATGAAATAGCGACTTCAACTAAACAACTTTTAGCAGCACTTTTTTTAAATAGTGGTGGCAGCTCTTGTTGAGCTAACAACTCAATTAAGGCCGGCTTTGTTAGATGGCTAAGTAGTTGCTTAGCGTCTGCTTGTGAGGGTTCACAGATTAACCCAGCTGTTTTTAAATTAAAAAGTGACTGATAAGGCGAAATAATCTCTTCATAATTTAATGACTGAGTTTGCACTAAATAAGGTTTACGAGAATAAATACGTGCTAGCATGCATTGGCTTTGCTCGTCGAGGGTGTTTATTTTATTAATAAATGTAATGTGCTTTTGCTCAAGTAAATGCATACATTTATCGCTCACAAAGCCTATTAGCTCTTTAAAATGTGCCAAATAATATTTTGCTGGTAACTCTTTTCTCATAACAACCGCCAGTACTGTATATAAAAACAGTATAATTATTTGAGCGCTTTTAGCAACCCAATTAGGAGTTAATAGCCTTTTAGAATTTAAATTGATTCAATCTCGGGCGCTTTAATTTCAGCGAGGTTTGTTACTTAATAAACTAAGTTAAAACCGAGCACCCTTTTTATTCCCTGGCCCTTATCTTCACCTGTGTAGATAGCAGAACCCTTCAAGCAGTGCGTGTTTAACATTAACGAAGCGTTAGTACCTATTTACGGGCATTCACATGGCAAAAGATCTATTTTGCTTAAAACCAAACACACTGCTGAAACTTCAATCTCAAAAGATAAACAGACCCTCGCACAACTCAATTAATTTATTTATGCATACGTATTACTATTGAAATATCTTTTTTAGCGTGATTACTCTGTGCTAAGGTTGCCCGCAAATTATTAGTGGTACTTTAACTTCATTACACATAATAAAAATTAGGATTGAACAACATGACAACACAGCATGCAACTAAAGGTGAGCAAAGCGCAGCGGCAAAGTGCTCACTTTTATACGTTATTTTTATATCGGCTGTTGCCGCCATTGGTGGCTTTTTATTTGGTTTTGATTCAGGCGTTATAAACGGCACTGTATCGGCGTTAGGTAATACATTTAACTCAAGCAGTGTAGCAACAGGGTTTAATGTTGCCTCTGTTTTACTTGGTTGTGCGCTGGGTGCTTTAGCTGCTGGCCCATTAGCTGACAAATTTGGCCGCCGCGCTATTATGATCATCACTGCACTTATATTTGCTATCAGTGCATTTGGCTCTGGTATTGCTGATAGCTCAGCTGAGTTTATTTTTTACCGCTTATTTGGCGGATTAGGTATAGGTGCGGCATCTGTTTTAGCGCCGGCTTATATTGCAGAAGTAGCACCTGCCAGCTTACGCGGCCGTTTAGCAACACTGCAGCAGCTTGCTATTGTGCTGGGTCTGTTTGCTGCCTTTTTAAGTAACTACCTAATTGCTAATGCCGCAGGCGGTGCCGAGGGTATTTTACTGTTAGACTTAGCTGCATGGCGCTGGATGTTTTGGGCTGAACTGGTTCCTGCAGGCTTATTTTTGATTGGCGTACTTTTTATTCCTGAGTCACCGCGTTACTTAGTCGCACAAGGCAAGCTTAAACACGCTAAAACTGTATTTAATAAAATCTCAAATGACGATGCTGATACACAAATCAGTGACGTAAAGCAGTCTTTGAAAAGTGATAAAAAACCAAGTATTCGCGACTTATTTATTGATGGCAGTAAAAAAGTACACCCTATTGTTTGGGTGGGTGTAGCTTTATCAGTTTTCCAACAATTTGTTGGTATTAACGTGGTATTTTATTACGGTTCAGAACTTTGGCAAGCCGCTGGTTTTGATGAATCACAATCACTGTTTATAAACGTGCTTGCGGGTACCACTAATATTTTATCGACCTTTATAGCTATTGCTTTAGTCGATAAAGTAGGTCGTAAGCCACTATTATTGGTAGGTAGCATAGGTATGTTTATTAGTTTAAGTGCACTTACCTACACCTTTGGCAGTGCAGGCCTTGATGAAGCGGGCAAGTTAGCACTTAGTGAAAATATGGGTACCTTTGCTTTAATAATGGCTAACCTGTTTGTGGTATTTTTTGGTTTAAGCTGGGGCCCAATTGTGTGGGTACTGCTTGGCGAAATGTTTAATAACCGCATCCGTGGTGCAGCGCTTGCAGTTGCTGCTAGTGCGCAGTGGATAGCTAACTTTGCTATTACTATGACCTTCCCTATCATGCTAGGTAGTATTGGTTTAGCAGGCGCCTATGGTTTTTACACTCTCTCAGCGTTTATTAGTGTGTTCTTTGTGGTCAAATACATTAAAGAAACACGCGGCATGAAATTAGAGTCAATGTAATTACTTGGCTGGAGTAAAATAGCGCTTAATAATGCTGTTTTACTCCAGCGTATTTAACCCTCCTTTGTAAGCACTTTCATTACCTGTTCCTCATCCACAAACAATATGCTTTTTTAGTATATATAATCTTTTAAAGTTCTTTTTTGGAATATAAAAAGTTAGCTATTGTTCACCAACTTTCTCTACTTAATCTCAATTTAAATGAAAAAACAGTTACTCTCAGGCCTTATTTTCACCTCTGCGTTAAGCACATTTAATGTATTTGCAACGAATGGCTATTTTACCCATGGCTACGGTATGACTCACAAAGGCATGGCAGGTGCTGGTGTAGCGTTATCAGAAGAATTAATGTCGGGTGCAAATAACCCGGCTACTTTTTCAGCTAATGGCACGCAAATGTCGGTAGGTATAGAATTATTTGCTCCTGAGCGTAACTACACCGCTGCAAAGGTCGATGAATACTTTCCCAATGCACTGTATTTGGCACGGCAAGATCATTATAAA